>NZ_PJDK01000019.1:0-85927 GCF_002837615.1 Klebsiella sp. X1-16S-Nf21 | reverse complement strand
GCCCGCAGCGGATAGCCTTAACCGGCAGTGGCAGCGCGCTATTGTCAACCTCTGGGAGCAGGATTTTGCCGGGCGCTACCCGTTCAAAGACACAGCGAATGACGCCTCACTTCCCCTGCTGGCGCAGTACCTGCGTGACGACGGGCGGATAAATCAGTTTATTGCCACCAACCTCACCGGAATGTTGAAACGCGAAGGCCGGTACTGGGTGGCTGACACCATGAACACGCAGGGACTGGCGATCAACCCGGCGTTTTTACGCGCCCTGAATCGCCTGCGCGATGTGGCCGACACAGCCTTTGCCAGCGGCGATGCCGGGGTACATTTTGAACTGATGGCAAAACCGGCACGTGACGTGATGAAAACGCATCTGGTGATTGACGGCCAGCAACTGGAATATTTCAACCAGAAAGAACGCTGGCAGCGTTTCAGCTGGCCGCATGAGCAGTGGCAGCCCGGCGCATCGCTGAGCTGGACCAGTACGCAGAATATGGAACGTATTCTGGCCGACTTCCGGGGAAGCTGGAGTTTTATTCGTCTGCTGGAACAGGCGCAGGTCACACAGCTGGACAGCAGCAGCTTTAAGCTGCAGTGGCAAGCGCCGGACGGTCTGCCGCTGCATTACCTGATGCGCGTCGAGCAGGGCAAAGGCCCGTTGGCGCTTCTGACGCTGAAAAACTTCCGCCTGCCAGGGCAGCTATTCCTGACAGAGAAAGGGGCGGCGGACAGGAGGGAATATGGAGAGGATGAGTGACTGACTGCAACTGTAAACCCGCTGGCGGGTAAAGGCCCCTGCAACCAGAAGCCGCCATATGCCTGACAGGGAAAGCCTCCACGACAGGCCATTATCATCACCGGCTATTAAGGAAATGCTCATTATGGATGATTTAACCCAACGCTATTACGAAGCCGAAATGCGCTACCTGCGTGAAGCGGGTAAAGAGTTTGCACAAGCGTATCCTGATCGCGCCGCTATGCTCAATCTCGATAAGCCCGGCGCGCGCGACCCTTATGTCGAACGTCTCTTCGAAGGTTTCGCCTTCCTGATGGGCCGCCTGCGGGAAAAACTGGATGACGATCTACCTGAACTGACTGAGGGGCTGGTGAGCCTCCTGTGGCCTCATTATCTGCGTACAATCCCGTCGCTGTCGGTGGTGGAACTGTTAACCGATCATCGGCAAATGAAGCAGAGCGAAACACTGAGTGATTTTCAGGTGCTCTCGAGGCCCGTCGGCGAACACCGGACACGTTGCTGCTACAGCGCCACGCGGGATATCACCCTGCTTCCGCTGGCTTTACCAGAGGTGTCGTTACAGTACGAACAGGATGGACGCTCGGTTATCCGTCTGCGCTTTGAGTGCAGTCCGCTGGCTGGCGACGGGTCACAGATTGATTTATCGAGACTGCCGCTCTATCTCAATGCGGACAGTCCGCTGGCTTGTGCATTACACCGGGCGCTGACGCTGGGGGTGCAGCAAATCTGGTTTCGCCTGCCGGGGGAGGAACGTCGGACACTGGACGGCTATTTTTCCCCGATGGGGTTCGGTAAGGACGATCCGCTCTGGCCAAAAGGCGAATCGGCCTTCAGCGGCTACCAACTGCTGCTGGAGTATTTCACCTTCCGCGAGAAGTTTATGTTTGTCGCCCTTAACGGGCTGGAGAATGTGGTCTGGCCGGCAGGAATGAGTGGATTCGAAATTGACGTGGTGCTCGCGGAAAGCTGGTCTCACGATCTGCCGTTCAGCACCGAAAATATCCGCCTGCACTGCGTACCGGTGATCAACCTGTTCCCGCTGGAAGCCGATCCACTGCATCTTTCTCCGCTGGAAAATGAATACTTGCTGCGCCCCATGCGTATTCAGGACGGGCATACGGAAATTTACTCCGTCGATAATATTATTTCTTCGCGACACACCGGCAGTCAGGCATATGTGCCCTTTTCCAGTTTTCGCCACCGGGGCGGGATGTTGCGTCACGATTCGCCGGAACGTTATTACCATACGCGGGTAAAACGCGGCCCTTCCGGTTTGCATGATACCTGGCTGATCCTTGGGGGCGACGCATTCGATATCGACCGCCTGCTGGAAGACGAAACCCTGTCCCTGAGTCTGACCGGAACCAACGGTCAGCTTCCGCGTAAAGCGCTGCAGAGCACGGTGCTGGACACCCCCGTCTACGCCACGCAGCATACACTGCGGGTGCGCAACCTGTGCGCGCCGACGCAGCCCTGTTATCCCCCGGCGCGTGACCGTTTCCACTGGCGGGTTCTCAGCCACTTAGGCTCCAACTTCCTGTCAATGATGGACAACGCCGAAATCTTGCGCGGCACGCTGGCGCTGTACGACTGGACGGAAAGCGAAATGAACCGACGCCGTCTGGAGGCAATCGTTGACGTTCAGCATCACCTGATTCAGCGTTTTGAAAAAGGTTTTCTACTGCGCGGCGTGGATATTCAGGTCACGCTGGACAGCAACGGTTTCGCCGGCGAAGGCGATATCACCCTGTTTGGCGAACTGCTGCACCGCTTTTTCGCCCTGTATGCCGACATCCACTTATTTACTCAGTTGACGCTGATTCTGCAACCTACAGGAAAATGTTTGCAATGGACAGAACACCACAGCCAGCGCGTACCGGGCTGACGGAAAGGCTTGCTCCGGACATTAACCGAATTAACTTTTACCGTTTCTGCCAGCTTCTTGAACAAAGCCAACCACAGACGCCACTGCTGGGGAGCACAACCAATCCGGCAGACGATCCTGTCCGTTTTCGTCCACATCCGGGGATGGGGTTCCCGGTAAGCGAACTAAAAAGCGTCGAACAGGATTTGGATCATCCTGACGCGCCACCCACGGTGCGCACCTCGTTTCTGGGGCTGTACGGTGTGGATTCACCGCTGCCGACAGCTTATCTCGACTACATCGCGCAGCGCCGGGACGGCCATGAAGCGATGATGGCGTTTCTGGACATTTTTAACCATCGCTTTATCACTCAGTACTATCGTATCTGGCGCAAATATAATTACCCTACGTCGTTTGAACCGGGAGCCGTGGATAATATTTCCCGCTGCCTGCTGGGGTTGATTGGTCTGGGCATTCCCGGCAGCGAAAATCATATCGCCACGCCGGTCTCGCGTTTTCTTGCATTACTCAGCGTGATGCGTCTGCCGACGCGTACAGCAGAAGGCATAACGGCGCTGGTCAGATTACTGGCCCCCCAGACGAAAGCGACAGTTATCCCGCACGATCCACAACAGATTGTCCTGCCTGAACCTGCGGGTTTATCAAAAAGATCGCGTATTTGCCTGAAAACTCGGGCACTGCTGGGCAACACCGGCACTGACGTTAACAGCCAGTTACTGCTGAAGCTATATACCGAAGACGACGGAGAGGCACGCGGCTGGCTGCCGGGCGGGCAACTACATACCGACCTGCTGGTGCTGTTGCGTGTCTATCTGGGCTGGCGCTACCAGGCCCGCCTGCAACTGACTTTGCCCGTCAGTCTGCTGCCTCCGGTACAGTTGGGAAAACAGCGCGTTCAGGTAAGCCGAACGGGCGTGCTGCGGGCGTCTTTTGCTGCCCCAGTCGCTGGTACGGTCACGGTCAGTCTCGGGCGTTATCAGGGACTCATGCCCACATCATCCACCCGTGACAGGGAGAGTGTTACTCATGTTTCTTACACCCTATAAACGACATGCTGTCAGCGTACTTGCCGCCGCGACGCTGCTGAGCGGCTGCGGTCTGACCCAGAGAGTGACTGACGGCACTAAAGAAGTGGCATCGGCGATTTTCTACAAGCAGATCAAAACGCTGCATCTCGATTTTGTATCGCGCAGCGCACTGAATACAGATGCGCAAGACACACCGCTTTCCACGATGCTCCATGTCTGGCAACTGAAAACACGTGAGCGTTTTGATGAGGCCAACTATGACACGCTGCTTATGCAGGAAGAAAAAACGCTGAAATCAGATGTACTGGCCAAACATACCGTCTGGATGAAGCCGGCAGGTGCGGTTTCCCTGAATGTCCCTCTGGATAAAGAGACCCAGTTTGTCGCCATCGTCGGTCAGTTTTATCACCCCGATGAACAAAGCAACAGTTGGCGACTGGTACTCAAAAGGGATGAACTGGAAGCTGACAGGCCCCGCACCATAGAGCTGATGAGAAGCGATCTCCGCCTGCTCCCCCTTCAGGATAAGTAACCGATGGCAGCATCTTCTTTATTTGAAATGCTGACTTTCAGCTTCAGTGGCGAGCTGCCGCTGGAGCAGGTCAGCGAGCGGGATCAGCTTATTCTTTCCGTTATGGACAACATACAGCGCATCATCAACTGCCGGGCAGGAACGCTGGCGCATTTACCGGATTATGGTTTGCCGGATCTCAGCATGATTCATCAGGAAATGACCGCGGGTATTCATGGTTTGATACACCGGATAGAAGAGACGTTACTGCGCTACGAACCCCGCCTGAGCCAGTTGCGTGTGGAGTTGCAGCCGCAGCCCCGTCCGGGGCACCTTAATTATCTTATTTATGCCCAACTTCCCGATACCGGCTGGATACGCTTTGATGGCGTATTTTCTGCGGAAGGCCGGATTGTGCTGCGTCATCTCAAACAGCAGGAGCGCGCGTGACTTATGTCAGGTAGCGCACCTTCATTGAGCTTGCAGATTGCGCCAGAAAAGTAACAAGGAAAATCAATTTATTGATTTTCGGCTGATAACCACAAAGGAGGAAAAACTACGCTTTTTCCTTTTTTGCCAGCAACCTGAAACACCCTCAAGGGTGTTTTTTTGTTTCTGCCGCCGGCAAACCTCTGCCGAAAACGGGAACGGCCGTTGCCGCCCCCTCGCCGGCTTATCCCTTCGGTAACTCAATATTACTTGCCGCCAGCATGCCCATGCGATGGTACATCGCGCAGGCTGCCTCGACGATCGGCATCGCCAGCGCCGCGCCGCTGCCTTCTCCCAGACGCATACCCATATTGAGATACGGTTCGAGGCCCAGATGCGCCAGCGCGATACGCGCCCCCTTCTCCGCCGAATAGTGGGACGGGATCAGATACGGTTTTACCTCCGGCGCTATCTGGCACGCCGCCAGCGCTGCGGCGTAGGAAAGAAAGCCATCCAGCACCACCGGCAGTCCGCAGGCCGCCGCCCCCAGCATGACCCCCGCCATCCCCAGCAGATCGAAACCACCGACTTTGCTCAGCACATCGAGACCATCATTCGGGTCGGGCTGATTGACGGCGATAGCCCGCCGCACCACCTCCACCTTGTTGCCAACCTTCGCCAACGGCAGATTGGCGCCAATCCCGACCACCTCCTGCGCATCGCTGCCGGTCAGAACGCTGACGATCGCCGCCGCCGGCGTGGTATTGGCCATCCCCAGCTCGCCGACACCAAACAGAGTAACCCCCTCCTGGGCCAGCGCGCGGGTGTAGCGCATCACCTCCAGCAGCAATTCCTGCCCCTGCTCGCGGCTCATGGCCGGGCCGCGGGCAATATTGCCGCAGCCCCGCGCCACCCGCATATTCACCACCCCGGGGAGCGGTTCGCTATCGATACCGACATCAATCACATGCACTTGCGCCCCGGCCTGGGCGGCGAGCACGCAGACGCCGGTGGTGCCGCGGGTCATATTTGCCGCCTGAATGGCGGTGACCGCTTTCGGCGAAATCGCCACCCCTTCGTCCCACACCCCATGATCGGCGCACATCACCAGCAGGGCCTTTTTCGCCACCTGCGGTTGGCCGCCCAGGCCGGGCATTCCTGCCAGCTGAACCGCCAGCGCCTCCAGACGGCCGAGGCTGCCGGGGGGCTTAAGCAAGCCGTCGATATGGTGTTGTGCCCGCGCCATGGCGTCGGCGTCCGGCGCGGGGATCGCCCGCAGAACCGTGTTTAAATTTTCCATACAGAATCCCTGCCAGGGCTGGCCCGGTCAGCCAGCGATTGAGTTATTTGATTTTGACGCCGATGCCGGAGACCACCAGCCAGACCGCATCCGCCGCGGCCGCCAGGCGCTGATTGACCCGCCCGGCGATATCGCGAAAATGCCGCGCCAGGCGATTCTCCGGCACAATGCCCATTCCCACCTCGTTGGTCACCAGCACGACGTGCGCCGGGCAGCGCTGACAGGCGGCAATCAGCACGCCAATTTCGTCATCAATAGCCCGCTCCATGGCGGCGTAATCCCAGCCGTCGGGGTCGCTGTCGCCGCCGAGCGCGAACAGCAGGTTGGTGACCATGGTGGTGATGCATTCCAGCAAAATCGCCTCCGCTGGGGCGATATCCGGGGTGATCAGTTCATCAAGCTGCTGCCAGCGCTCGGCGGTGCGCCAGTGGGCGGGCCTGCCGTCGCGATGATGCTGGATCCTTGCGGCCATCTCGTCGTCAAAGATTTGCGAGGTGGCGATATATAAAACCTGCGGCGCATCGGCAATCAGCGCCTCGGCATAGCGGCTTTTGCCGCTGCGCGCGCCGCCGGTAACCAGAGTCAGCATAGGGGCTCCTGATGTTGGCGCATGATGGCGTAAATTTTATCGATGGCGATATGTTCGCGCATGGCGTCCGCCAGCCGATCAAACTGCCGGGTTTTATAGCGGGCATACTCCAGGGCGCTATCCAGCGGCGCCAGCCCTTTGCGCTGGCGCAGGCCGTTGAGCAGCGCCCGGGTAAAGGCATCGCTGTCGAACAGGCCATGGAGATAGGTGCCGAATGCCAGGCCGTCGTCGCTTATCGCCCCGTCCTCTACTGACTGTCCCGCTTTATGCAGCTGCAGCAGCGGCGGGCTGCCGGCCTCGCGGCGCGTCTCGCCCATATGAATTTCGTAGCCACTGACATGCAGACCTGCCGCGTCGGCTAACCATTCCGGGAGGTTAGTTCCCAGGGTCGCCTGCACCTGGGTGGTGGTTTTGTGCTGGGCGAAGTGGGTCACGGTCTTCAACACCCCCAGTCCGGGCTGGGTGCCAAGGCCAGACTCCACCTCATCGATAATGGTTTCGCCGAGCATCTGATAGCCGCCGCAGATCCCCAGCAGCGGCACCTTGCGCTGCCGGGCCTGCTCGACTGCATGCGCCATGCCGCTCTCGCGCAGCCAGCACAGATCGCCGAGGGTATTTTTACTGCCCGGGAGAATGACCAGGTCGGCGTCGGCCAGCGCCTGCGGGTCGCGGACATAGCGCACCCGGACGTCTGGCTGCGCCGCCAGGGCGTTAAAGTCGGTAAAATTGGCGATATGCGGCAGGTGAACCACGGCGATGTCGATGTCGCGCCGGTCGGTGCGATGGTATTTCCCGGCCTGCAGCGCGACGCCGTCCTCATCCTCGAGATCCACGTCAAGCCACGGCATAACGCCCAGCACCGGCACCCCGGTCAACGCCTCGATTTGCTCTATCCCCGAGCGCAGGAGCGCCACATCGCCGCGGAATTTATTGATGATCACCCCTTTCACCCGCGCCCGCTCCTGAGGCTGCAGCAGCGCCAGCGTGCCGTAAATCGCGGCAAACACCCCGCCGCGGTCGATATCGGCCACCAGGATCACCGGGCATTGCGCCATCTCGGCCATGCCCATATTGACGATATCGCGGTCGCGCAGGTTAATCTCCGCCGGACTGCCGGCCCCTTCCAGCACCAGCGCCTCATACTCTCCGGCCAGGCTCTGGTAGACCGCGAGGATCTGCTCGCGCAGGCGCGGCTTGTACTGGTGATAGCTCACCGCGTCCATGCTGGTCGCCACCTGCCCCATCAGGACCACCTGCGCCTGACGGTCGCTGGTGGGCTTGAGCAAAATCGGGTTCATGCGGACATCCGGCGCGATCCCTGCCGCTTCGGCCTGGAAAATCTGCGCCCGGCCCATCTCTTTGCCATCCGGTGTAATGCCGGAGTTCAGCGCCATATTCTGTGATTTAAACGGCGCGGTACGCAGCCCATCCTGATGAAAAATACGGCACAGTCCCGCCACCAGTACGCTTTTCCCCACGTCGGAAGCCGTGCCCTGTAACATCACTGCCAGCGTCATGACGCCTCCTTTATCGCGCCTATCGCGTTGTTGTGCATCCGCTGAAAAAACTCCGCTTCGGTTTTACACAGCGGCAATCCCAGTTCGCTATGAAGTTTCACCAGCCACGGCTGCGTCAATCCCGCCTGGGCCATGATCGCCGCGCAGGCAAATACCTCGCCGGGATCCCCCGCGGCCAGCACTTCGCCGTGACGCAGAACGTAAACGGCGTCGCTCACCTCATAGATCAGATCGATATCGTGGCTGGAGATCACCACGCGCCGCCCCTGCCCGACAATGCGCCGGATGATGGCGATCATCTGCGCCCGCCCCCGGGGATCGAGGCCCGCGGTGGGCTCGTCAAGCAGCAGGTAGCGCGCCTGCAGCACCAGCGCCCCGGCGATCGCCACCCGTTTTTTCTGCCCATGGCTGAGACACTGGATCGGCTGCTGGCGAAACCCCTGAGCATCAACGAGGGTCAACGCTTCATCCACCCGGCGGGCGATCTCCTCTTCCGCCACCCCGAGATTACGCAGGCTAAAAGCGATATCGCTGTCGATATCGGTATAGAAGATCTGCTGATCCGGATCCTGAAACACCGTCGCCACCTGCTGGCGCAGCGCCAGCAGACCGCGCTTGCTGTAATTCAGCGCCTCTCCCTGCCACAGCACCGCCCCCTGCTGCGGGCGCAGCAGGCCGCTCAGGTTCATAAACAGCGTCGACTTTCCGCAGCCGTTGGCCCCCACCAGGCCGGTCACCGCATGGCGGGAAAAATCCAGCGTCAGCCCTTTAAGTACCGGCTCATCCTGATAGCGAAACCAGAGATCGGTTGTGGCAAGCATACTTATCCTTAGAGGTGAAAATCACCCTGGTACAATTTGATATCCAGCGCGGTGCTCATCTGCTGATAGCGCAGGAGGACGCGGGTGAACAGCAGTCCCACCAGCATCGCCAGCGAGCGATAGCCCTGCGGCACGCTACCATAGCCAAAACGCAAAGTTTGCGCGCGGTGAATCGCCATCGCCTCGTCTAACAGAATAAAAATGAAGCGCCAGGTCAGCAGGATCTGCTCCGTCAACAGTCGCGGTACGCGACCGCGCTTGAGCAAGATAATCAGCTGTGGGAAAGGCAGATTAAGCACCAGCCAGAGCGTGGCCGCCATCGCTGCCAGGCTGCGCCAGAAGGTCTCCCCGGCCACGGCCAGCCCCGGGGCGGAAATCCCTATCGAGAAAGCGCCCAGCCGCAAGCTCGCTAACAGCATCTGCGGGTCGCGGCTGACGCTGAACACAATGGTCAGCACGCCGACCAGCAAAAAGCCAAAGGGTAGCGCCATCCAGCGGCACCAGCGCCAGAATGAGACCCGCAGCAGCCAGCAGGTCAGCGCGGCGGTCAGCGCCAGCGTCAGCGCCTGGCCCCACGCCGGCAGCGTAAAGGCCAGCACCATCAGCAGCAGCCAGAGCAGAAACTTACGCTCTGGCGCCACCTGCAACCAGCGGCTCTGGTAGCTAAGTCGGTCAAACCCGGTCATCACGGCGCTGTCTGCCCCTCGCATACCCGAGAATGTAAAAAATCACCGCCGCGCCCAGCGAGCCCTGCAGGGTAAACAGCAGGCTCTCAATCTCGCCGCTCGCCGGTTCGTACAGCGGCTGGAACCAGGGTTGATAATCCGGCGCCACCACCTGGATCTGGCTCTCCGCTTCGCCGTCCGAACCGCCAAACTCACCGCCGTGGTTAATAAAAAAGGGCAGGATCATCAGGGCAACCACCATCGCCAACAAGATCAGGGGCTTTTTCATATTAATGTCCCTCCGCGGCGATCAGCCGCCGTTTGGTCAGTTGATCGTAGATCATCACGGTAAGCAATCCTTCCGCGATGGCGATCGGGATCTGCGTCAGGCAGAAGATCCCCATAAACTTCAGGATCGATCCACCTGCCCCGGTGGCCGGATCGGGAAAGGCCACCCCGAGCTGGACGGAGGTGACAAAATAGGTCATCAGATCCGCCAGCATGGCGCAGAGAAAGACCCCGACATCGCGACGGATCCCCGCCCGGCAGGCCAGCTTCCACACCAGATAGCCGACCATCGGGCCGATCACCGCCATCGACATCCCGTTAGCGCCAAGGGTGGTCAGGCCGCCATGTGCCAGCAGCAGCGCCTGGAACAACAGAACGATCGCCCCCAGCACCGCCACCACGCCCGGCCCGAAGAGGATCACCGCCAGACCAACGCCGGTCGGGTGCGAGCAACTGCCGGTCACCGACGGGATCTTCAGCGCCGAAAGAACAAAAATAAACGCCCCGCACAGGGCCAGGAGCACCTTCTGATTGCTCTCCTCCTGGACGATACGCCGCAGGCGCACCAGGCCGTACCACAGGCAGGGTAAAAACAGCAGCCACCACGCCAGCGCCCACATCGGCGGTAAAAAACCCTCCATGATATGCATGGCGAACGCCTCCTGCGGGACGATGATCAGCAGAACAGCCGCTGCCAGCCCCCCGTACGAAAGCTGCTTCAGCGATTTCACCTGATTCATTACGCCTCCTACCACTGTTTGTTAACCAGGATGGTCGAGAAATAGGGCAGCGGCTGGTCATCGCTGACCTCGCGCAGACGGCGCCAGCACTGCTCGCCCGGCAGGGTGGCCTCTGACAACATCAGCGCCGCATCCAGCAGCCCCGCCTGCGCCAGCAGCGCCTTAATGCGGGCGAAGCGGCCGTAGACTTTCATCAGCACCAGACTGTCATGCTGGCGCAGCGCCGCGGCAATGTCCGTTTCCGGCGCGGTACAGGAGATCACCGCCAGCGACTGCTGCTCCATAGCCAGCGGGGTTTTCGCCCGCGCGGCAATGGCGGCGAAGGAGGTAACGCCAGGGACAATCTCCAGCCAGTCCGGGCAGCCAATCCGCTGCAGCAGAAAGACCCAGGTGCTGAACAACATGGCGTCTCCGAGGGTGATAAATCCGACCTGCCTGCCCGCCGCCACCTCCTGGGCCAGCGCCGCGGCGACGTCGTTCCACACCGCCTCTTTTTCCGCGCTGTCGGCGCTCATCGGAAAATGGCAGCAGCGGACCTCCGTGTGTGCGCCAAGGTACTCGCGCACGATGGAGAGCGCGAGGCTGTCGCCGCCTTTGCGGCCGGCTGGCGCATACAGCACATCCAGCTGGCCGAGGATCCGCGCCGCACGCACGGTGATCAGATCGGCCGCCCCCGGCCCGGTGCTCAGGGCGTAGAGTTTGCCGCTCATGCTGCTTTCTCCATCGCGTTATTCAGCGCCTGCTGCAGATGGGCGACAAACATTGCCCGCACCGCCGGATTTTCCCCTAACCCGTTCAGCCACGGCGTGGCAGGAATACCGGCGGCATTAAAGCGGGTTTTCCACGAATCGTCTTCGTCGGAGGCCATATCATTAATGGCATGATCGCCGGCCACCAGCATCAGGGGCATCAGATGCACGCCGGTCACGCCCTGGCGGGAGAGTTCGTTAATGACGATGTCCACTTCGGGATAGCTTTCCACCGCCCCCACCCGCGCCGGAAAACCCTGCACCGCCATCATATGATCCAGACAAGCGTAGGCCGCGAAGGCGTGGTGGCTGGCGCCGTGCCCCATAAACACCACTCGCTCCGTCGCCGCCAGCGGCGGCATCTGCTGGCGCAGGGCCTGCATCAGCTGAACATAATCGCCATGACCGCTCAGCAGCGGCACGCCCAGCGTCAGGCGCTGAAAGCGCGGGCGCAGGCTCTGCACTTCGCGAACGATCTTCTCGTACTCGTCGCCGTTGATAATGTGCAGGGACTGGATCGCCACATCCTGGTACCCCTGCTCAGCCAGCTTTTGCAGGGCCTGCAGCGGGGTATCGATATGGATACCGTCGCGCTGCCGCAGTTTGCGAATAATCATCCCCGAGGTGAAGGCGCGGAACAGCGTGCGATCCGGACAGCTGGCGGCAAGATCGCGCTCGCAGGCGGTAATGTTCTTCTCGCGGGTGTCGTGATAGCTGGTGCCGAAGCTCACCACCAGAAGTGCTTTTTTCATATCCTGTTCCTCAAGTCGCCGACAGCCAGCGCGTCAGCCGCGTAGCGAAATCGGCCTGGCTTTCCAGTAATTCATCGCCCTTCACCAGCGGCGCCGGGCGGGTAATGACGATGCAGGGGATCCCCGCATCAAGACAGGGTTGTACTTTTTCCTGATAGCCCCCTTCCGCGCCCGAGGCTTTCGTGACCACAACATCAGCCCGGCACTGGCGATAAAAGGCGGCGTTAAATTCGGCGCTGAACGGCCCGCAGAGGGCAAAGATTTCCCCGACGCCAAACCCCAGATCGCTACAGTGCTGAACCACCTCCGGCACCGGCAGCACCCGGGCGAGCAGCGTTTTCTCCGCCAGTCCCGCCCGCCAGGCCGCCAGATCTTTGCTGCCGGTGGTCAGCAGGATCCGCTCCCCGAGGCGACGGGCCAGCGCGCAGGCCTCGTTCAGATCGCCGACCACGTGAAGTAGCGGATGGCGCAGATCGCTCAGCTGCTCCGGCCTTTGATAACGGCTGAGCAGGACCCCGACGCTGGCGCAGGCGCGCACAATATTCTGGCTGACCACTTCGGCGTAGGGGTGAGAGGCGTCAATCACCCAGCGGGTGCGCTGCGCCCTGAGCCACTCCGCCATCTGCTGCCACTCCATGCGCCCGCAGCGTATCCGCCCGCGGATATCGCCGGCCAGCCGCTCGCCGGTGGGGGTCGCCACCGACAGGGTGTAGCGCACGCCGGCGGCGTCCAGCTGCTGGCAGATCGCCCGCGCATCGCTGGTGCCCCCGATAACCAGCACGTCGCCGTGGTTCACAGCGCGTAGCCTCGCGGGGTGATCATCAGACCGTTGTCGATGTAAGTCGCTTTGTTGCCGACGATGACCAGACTGGTCATATCCACCGGGGCAAAATCCATCTCTCCGAGGGTGGTCAGCCATTTCTCCTGCTTTTTGCGCCCGGCGGATTTGACTACGCCGACCGGCGTGTCCGGGCTTTTGCTGGCCGCCAGCAGCGCAAAGGCGCGCGCCAGATGCCCTTCGCGGCCGCGGCTGCGGGGGTTGTAAAAACAGATAACGAAGTCTGCTTCCCCTGCGGCGACAATGCGTTTTTCAATCACTGGCCACGGCGTCAGCAGATCGCTGAGGCTGATATGGCAGAAATCATGCATCAGCGGCGCGCCGAGCAGCGAGGCGGCGGCGATACTCGCCGTCATCCCTGGGATCAGACGGACCTCAATGTCCAGCTGCTGCTTATTGACCAGCTCCAGCACCAGCCCCGCCATGCCGTAGATGCCGGCGTCGCCGCTGCTGATCAGCGCAACGTTGTTCCCGGCCTGCGCCAGCTCAATGGCGGCCTGGCAGCGTTCAATCTCTTTGCACATGCCGGTTTTGATCACCTGCTTGTCACCGGTAAAGGCTTTTACCAGGTGGGTGTAGGTCTTGTAGCCCACCACAATCTCTGCCGCCTGCAGGGCCTCCACGGCTTCCATGGTCATCATCGCCTGCGAGCCAGGGCCAATTCCGATTACGCTTAACATCAGTGTGTTACTCCCAAAGTAATGGTCACGCCCTGCTCGCGCAGGGTTTCGCCGGACAGGTTTCCCTGACTCAGCAGCCAGGCCACCGGGCCGGAGACGCTGCCGACGCCGACCGTCTCCCGGACAAAAGACGAGGCCGGAAAGCGGTGCTCGTGCTCGCGCAGCGCCTCGGCGCTGAAGGTTTCGAACGGCACCCGGCAGCGGTGAGCCAACTGGCGCAACCCCGGCTCGTTTGCCTTCAGGCTCACGCTGCCGATCGCTTTCAGCGCCAGCGGGTCAAGACGCTGAGCGGCAAGCTGGCGATCCAGCAGCGTACAGAGCAAGGAACAGGGGGTGTCGCGCCGACAGCCGATCCCCGCCACCACCCGCTGGGGCACCAGCTTCCAGTGAGGTACCGGCAGCGGCGGCAGCGACCGGCGCAGGGTGACGCAGATCAGCGCGTCGAGCGCCGGCAAGCGCGCCAGGTCGCTTACCGGGATAAAGCCGCGTTGGTCGCACCGGCTTAGCGCCTCGGTAAATTCAGCGTCGCACCACAGCCCCACCCGCATACCGCTCACCAGCATCTGGTTGACGGTTTTCACCGCCGCGCGAAAATCGGTCATCCGGGCGTTCAGCTGGAAGGCCAGCGTGTCAAGGGCGGCCAGCTCGTTGACATCGGTGGCGGTGGTGATCACCGGGTCGGCGTCGAGCATCCCGGCCAGATAGCGGGTCAGCGCATTCGCCCCCCCGGCATGGCCGGAGAGCAGGCTGATGACGTGCCGGGCGCGCTCATCAATCACCACCACAGCCGGGTCGCTGAACTTGTCATTCACCAGCGGGGCCAGCACCCGCACGGCAATCCCGGTGGCGCCGATAAAAATCAGCGCCGAGAAACTGCTGAATGCCTCGCGGGCTGCGCTGGCAAAGCCGCCGTTGAAGGGGATAAACCCCTCTTCCTGCAGCGCTTCGCTGGTGTAGCAGGTGAGCGGCAGCATGGCCGCCAGCCGTTTTGCCAGCCGCACGCCGCCGGGCGTCAGGCAAAACAGGGCAATGGATTCAGGCTTTACGGTATTCATGGCTAAAATCCGCTGCGTACAGTTTTGAGTAGTGATACTCATCGCCGAGGAAGGGACCGACCAGGATCAGCGCCGTTTTGCGGATCCCGGCGTCGCGTACTTTGTCGCCGATGTCCGCGAGGGTACCGCGGACGGTCTGGCTTTCCGGCCAGGTGGCCTTGTAGATCACCGCGACCGGGGTGGTCGCGGGGTAGCCGCCCTCCACCAGCCGCTCCGCCACCCGGTGAATACGTTGCACCGACAGGTAAATCGCCATCGAAGTTTGATGGCTGGCAAAGGCCTCCAGCTGTTCGCGCGCAGGAACCGGCGTGCGCCCTTCCAGACGGGTAATAATCAGACTTTGCGATACCTCAGGTACCGTGTACTCCACCCCCAGCTCGGCCGCCGCGCCGAGGAAAGCGCTGACGCCCGGCACCACCTGCCAGCGGATCCCGCGGCGGGTCAACTCTTCGCCCTGCTCGCGCACCGAGCCGTACAGCGAAACATCGCCCGTCTGCAGACGCACCACCGTTTTTCCCGCCTTCACCCCCGCCTCCATCAGGTCGAGGATCTGCTCCAGATGCAGCGCGGCGCTGTCGTGGCACTCCGCCTGTGGCGGACAGTAGGCCAGCAGCTCGGTGTTGATCAGCGACCCGGCGTAGATCACCACCTGCGCCTGCTGCAGCAGACGGTAACCTTTGAGAGTAATCAGTTCGCGATCGCCAGGACCGGCGCCGACGAACCACACGCAATGGGGATCAAAAGTCTCAGCCATGGTTTTCTTCCTTCTGACAGGCGATGACAAAAACGGGATTATGGGGTTTGAAATAGTGGCCGCTGCCCAGCGTGGCCAGGGTGGAGACCGCCAGCTGCTGACAGTCCACCTCGCGAATGCGGCACTGCTGCAGGTGCCCCAGGGCGCTATGAAGGTTTTCCTGCAAAATAAAAGTCATCACCAGCCGGCCGCCAGGATGCAGCTGCGCCAGCGACCAGTCGATCAGCGCCGTCAGGTGGCCGCCGCTGCCGCCCATAAAGATCGCGTCGGCTTTGTCGGCGACCGCCAGCGGCGCAACGCCCGCCACGATAGCGATATTGTCGCAGCCAAAGCGCTGCCGGTTGTCCGCCAGCAGGCGCAGCGCGTCGGCCTGACGCTCAATCGCCGTCACCCGCAGCACCGGGTTCTGCAGGGCGGCCTCAATGCTGACGCTGCCGGTGCCCGCGCCGATATCAATCAGGTGGCGCGCCCGGTGCAGCTCCAGCTTCGCCAGCGCCAGCGCGCGCACGGCCTCTTTGGTCATCGGCACCTGGGCGCCGCGCAAAAACAGCTCATCTTTCATCGAGGATCACCACCGCATTCATCTCATATTCGTCCTCCACGGCGCTGACCGGCAGCCAGTGGATCCGCTCGTTTTCCATCGCCAGATTTTCGCCGATCACCATCCAGCGGTGGCCTTTGCCGCGGGCCGTCAGCTGGGCGGCAATCTCCCGCGGACCACAGCGGCCGTCGGTCACCATGGCGACTTTCCGGTGGGCGGCCAGCGCATCGAAGCTCACCGCCCGGCCATGGCTGCTGGTCAGCCACATGTCGTTCATGTCGATGCCCGCCCGGGCGCAGAGGTACTGCACCGCGCTGATGCCGGGGATCACCTGCACCCGTTCCCGGCCAAAGTGGGCAATCAGCCGGGTGCCAATGCCATAGAACAGCGGATCGCCGGAGGCCAGCACCACGACGCGGCGCCCGGCGCGGGCCTCGATCCACGCCAGCAGCGCCGGCATATCGGCCCCCAGCGCAAAGCACTCCCCGGCGAAGTCGGGAAACTGCCGGAGGTGGCGGCTGCCGCCCACCAGCGCCTCGGCGGCGGCGATTGCCTCGCGCGCGGCCGGGGCCAGCCACTGCAGCCCCGCCGGGCCCATTCCCACGACCGTCAACATGTCAGCTCCCGGGCAATCGCCGCCAGCGGACGGCTGCTGCCCAGCACCTGGTTATCAAAAGAAAACAGAACCGCGTCGCAGGCAGGCGGGTGCTGAGTGAAGCGCAGCATCTCAAGAACACGCTGGCAGATTCGCTCAGCCAGATGGTTATAGAGACGCTGGTATCCCCAGGCGTCGATATGCTCCATTGCCGCTTCGGTGGTGTCGCACTCGCTGACCAGCGTCAGCAGCGGCAGCGGCGCGCCAAGCAGCGCCAGATGAGCGACGAGGGTTTCCATCCGCGCATCGGCGATATGGCTGTGGGTATGAAAGATCCCGGCGGCGATTTTGATCAGTTTGCCGGGGTGGCCGATGAGCACAATCTGGCGGAAACCAAGCCGGACCGCCTCTTCAATCATGTAGCCGACGAAGTTGCTCATGGTGACCACCACCTGCGGGTCGATGCCCATCTGCTCGCGGACAAAGCGCTCGCCGTGGTTGCCCGGCACCAGCACCACGCGCTCCAGCCCGGCGGCGCGTTTTATCTCCAGCTCGAGGGAGAGCGAGCGCTTCCAGCTCTCTTCCGACATCGGGGTGACGATCCCGGTGGTGCCGATAATCGAGATGCCGCCGAGGATCCCCAGCCGCGCGTTATAGGTTTTTTGCGCGCGAAGTACACCTTCCGGGGCAAAGATCTCCACCTGCGCGCCACGGGAAGGGCCAATCGCTTCGCGAACGGCGGTCTCGATGGTGTGCCGCGGAGTACGGTTTATCGCCGGGCTGCCTGTCGGCAGACCGATCCCTTTGCGGGTCACCGTGCCGATGCCCTCGCCGCCCTGCAGGCTAATCTCTCCGCTGTCATTGAGGGTCACCCGGGCAAAAATCAGCATGCCGTGGGTGGCGTCGACATCATCGCCGCCGTCTTTACGGATCGCGGCGACCGCCTGCTGCCCTTCGACGTGCGGAGACTCGACGTTCAGGCACAGGGTGACGCCGGAGGGGGTGACGATCGAGACCTGGTGGATCAGATGCTGGCGCATCACCATCAGCGCCGCCACTTTTGCCGCCGCCGTGGCGCAGGAGCCGGTGGTGTAGCCCTTGCGCAGCGCTTTGCCGTGATGCCACACCGGGGCGTCAAAGGTCTGATCGCTCATTGCGCCTCCCGCAGGTGGTAAAGCAGAGCGTTCACAATCGCTGCCGCCACGTTGCTTCCCCCCTTGCGGCCGAGCGCGGCGATGGCCGGCAGGCCGCTCTCGCTGAGCGCCGCTTTCGACTCCGCGGCGCCGACGAACCCGACCGGCACCCCCACCACGCCGCCGATGGCCGTCTCGCGATGTTCCAGCAGGCGAAACAGTGCGGTTGGCGCATTGCCGAAGACGAACACTTTCTCCCCGGACTCCTGCACCGCAATATCCACCGCCGCCATCGAGCGGGTCATCCCCCGGCTTTGCGCCTCGCGCACCACCCGTGGGTCGCTGATATAGCAGCGGCATTCGCCGCCAAAGCGGGCCAGCAGGGTTTTGTTGATCCCGGACAACGCCATGGTGGTATCGGTATACAGCGTGCAGGGCCGGCTCAACGCCTCGCTCAGCGCGATCAGGGCATCCGGAGAAAACCACAGAATATCCAGCCAGTCGAAGTCAGCGGTGGTGTGGATCACCCGCTTGATAATCGCCTCGTGCAGCGGGCTGGCGAAACGGTAGTCCGGTCGCGTTTCGGCGATGATCTCGCTGATGATGTCGAAGCTTTTCGCCTCGATCGCCTGCGGTTGTTGGATGTACTGCATCAGGTTCTCCTCAGGCCGCGCCGACCAGCCAGTAGCGCACGCCGATAAATAGCGCCAGCGCCAGGCTTGACGCCACCCACATTAATCGAATGGTTCGGGAAATATCGTCCACCGCGATGTCGCGGACGGCGTCGCCTATCCAGGGCTTTTCAACGCGCTGGCCGAAGTAATCGTTCGGGCCGCCAAGGCGGATCCCCAGCGCGCCGGCGACGGTCGCTTCCGGCCAGGCGCAGTTAGGACTGCTGTGCTGATAACGATCGCGCCAGCCCGTACGCAGCGCCCGGGCGCCATCTTCCCGGCATAGCACTGCGGCAAGGCTGAGCAGCAGCCAGCTCAGCCGGGCGGGAAGGAAGTTGGCTACATCATCAAGACGGGCGCTGACCATGCCGATCGCCCGGTATTTTTCGTGTTTATAGCCGACCATGGAATCGAGGGTGTTGACCGCTTTATAGGCCATGGCCAGCGGCGCGCCGCCCAGCAGCAGGAAAAAGAGCGGCGCGATAATGCCATCCACCGTGTTTTCCGCCACGGTCTCCACCACCGCACGGTTGATCTGCGCTGGCTGGAGCTGAGAGGTATCGCGCCCGACAATCCAGGAGAGCTTATGCCGGCTTTCGGCGAGATCCCCGGCCTGCAGCGGCCGGGCCACCGCCATCGCCGACTGTGCCAGACAGCGTCCCGCCAGCACGGTGAAGATCATCCACACCTCCACCAGCCATCCCAGCCAGGGATGGAGCCCGTGCGCCAGCGCCAGTGCGCCCCAGGCCACGCCCCATGTCAGGCCGGTCACCACCAGCCACATTACCCCGCCGCCGATGCGCAGCGCCCGGTCGCTATGGCAGACGCGCCGCACCACACGCTGGCTGACGGTGATCAGGCGACCTATCCAGCGCACCGGATGCGGCCAGTGCGGCGGATCGCCAATGAGCACATCAAGTATCCAGGCCACACACCAGGCGAGAAGAGTCATTGCGCCCTCCTTGCCGCTCGCAGCCAGTGGTTGAGCATGGTGGGGCGCTGGGCAAAGTGGACATGGAGATAGCTGGCAAAGGCGCTGCCGGACTGCCATCCTCCCGGCCACTGCTGGAGCGTCTTACCGTCTCGCTGTTTACGGCAGGCCAGTACGGCAGGGGTGGCGGGCGAAAAATCGGAGTAATGAAATTCATGGCCGCGCAGCCACTCGCCAGGAGCGGCCAGCAGCGTCTGCTGCTGCGCCTGCGCTTCGCAGTAGCCGAACCGGGTCAGACGCGTCCCCATTCGGCTGTGTCCAGGAATAATATCCGCCATGGCGTAGCGCTCGCCGCCGGTGACTTCCAGGGTCGTGCCCAGATACATCAGGCCGCCGCACTCGGCGTAGATCGCCACCCCGCGCCGGTGCGCCGCGCGAAGCTGCGCCAGCATCTCATGGTTGGCGGACAGCCCGGCCGCATGCAGCTCCGGGTAGCCGCCGCCGAGCCAGATCATCTGGCAGGCCGGCAGCTGGCGATCGCGCAGCGGGCTAAAGCGCACCATCTTCACGCCGCAGCGCGCCAGCAGCGCCAGGTTATCGGGGTAATAAAAATTGAAGGCCTCATCGTCGGCGAGGGCCAGCGTCAGTCCTTCGCCGGCGTCGGCGGCAAGCTGTTCCCCCCACTCGCCGGCCGGCATGGCGGCCAGTTCGCTGAGGGCCAGTAGCCGGTCTATGTCGAGGGTGCGCCCCAGCAGGCTGGCAAAATCCCGCCATGCCTGCTGATTGACCACCGACTCGCGGGCGGTCACCAGCCCCAGATGCCGTTCGGGCAGCGCCACGCCTTCCACGCGCGGCACATAGCCGAGCACTGGCACCTGACAGTAGCGCTCAATGGCGCTTTTCAGCAGCTGGAAGTGCGCCTCGCTGTTAACCCGATTGACGATAACGCCAGCGATGTTGAGGGCCGGATCAAAGTGTTGAAAGCCCATCACCGTGGCGGCGATGGAAGTCGACACCGCTTTGCCATCCACCAGCAAAATCACCGGGCAGCCAAGCTGTTTAGCCATCGCCGCGCTGCTGCAGTAGTTGGGGTCGATGCCGTAGCCGTCATACAGGCCCATCACCCCTTCGATAACCGCGATGTCGGCCTGCTGCAGTTGTTCGGCAAACAGCGCGTTGAGTATCGGGGCGGGAAGCATAAAGCTGTCGAGATTGCGGGAGGCGACGCCGCTGATGGCGGTGTGCCAGGCGGTGTCCAGGTAGTCTGGCCCCACTTTACAGGGTTGCACCCGCAAACCGCGCTGTTGGAGCAAGCTGAGCAGGCCAAGCGTAACGGTGGTTTTGCCACAACCGCTGCCGGTACCCGCAAGAATAAACGCACGCCTGGTTGCCATACCCTGTCCTGTTCAGGTGGTCGGGGTATAGCTGCGCGCATGCCTGGTCCTGCGACCACGCACCGCTAAGCCACCCACTTCCCACCGAAGTTGTTGGTCAGTTACCGGCAGGCAGGTCTTCTGGCTTAGCCTCGTTCTCGCCCGCCCTTCCCAATCTTTCGATCAGTGGTTTTTGCGGGGTCGTCAGCATCACAGCAGCGGGGGCTGCGGGGGATTTACACCCCCTTCCCTGACACCAAACTGGTGTCGAACCTGTCGGTTGTATTCGCCGATGCGCCATGCATCCGCGGTTAATGTTTCACGCTTACTTTTACCGCCTCATCGCCTGCAAAATGACGTCAGCAAGGTGAAGCGGTGTTGTGATATTCATCAGTCTCGTATTAACGGACACTCTATCCCATCACAAAAATAAAAACTGGTGTAGTTTATCCCTCGAATATCACTATTTTGTTGCGCTATGACAATTTATTGCTCTACTGTCGTTTTTTTCATTTTATAATGATGAAGATACTCCGGGATATCAAAAATCGGCAATAGCAAAATATTGTCATTTAAAAAGACTCAGTTTGTGATCCGGCATTAATTTGCTGACGAAATGCCTGCGGCGTTACCTGATAGGTCTGGCGAAACACTTTGCAAAAATAGCTGGTTTGCGAAAAACCTAAATTCCGCGCGATGCTGGCAATGCTCCAGTCGCTGTGGCATAGCAGCTCTTTTGCGCTCGCCATCCGCTGCTGATTGACCCAGGCGTTAAAGCCGATCCCCTGATACTTTTTAAACAGTTTGCTGAAGTAGTACGGGCTGAGATAGACGTGCGCCGCCACGTCCTCCAGACGCAGCTCATCGGAGAGATGCGCGTCGATATAGCGCAGCGCCTTCTTCATTTTGCCATCGTGCGGCGAGGCCGCCCGGCTGGCCTGCGCCGGGTCGTTCTGCGGCGGGTTATCTTTGATCACCACAAAGTTGAGCTGTTTTTTCAGGCAATTCTCGACGATCAGCTTCAGCAGATCCGCCGAAGCGATAACCCGCGAATAGTCCATTTCAGGCACATCGCGAAACGCCTGGACCAGCGCCGGATCGTCCTGCCAGCGGTCATCCACGTTCAGAATATCAACCAGTTCAATATCATTGCTCAGACGCACCTGGCCGCACAGCACGAAGCCAACGAGGTGGCCGGCGATCACCAGCGGGATGGAAAAATCGGTTAACCCCGCGTGACAGCGGTAGATACACAGCTGGTCATTTTTCGAGGCTTCCAGCCCGCCGCAGCGGTCGCTCATGCGACAGCGTCCGCTGTGCTCCGGGTGCTGACGCATGAGTTGGCAAAACGGCGTGAAATTAAACAGTTCAGAAATCTCATCACCGTGAATATTGACGACCACAACCGCCAGACTGGTGGCTTGCGCAAAATCCTGTGCGATTTTATTGATGAGTTCTGAGTTCAGGGTACTCGCAGAAATCATGATAAAACCCCTCAGTTAATTTTTTGTTATAAATAAAACATATTATTCATATTTCCCTTTTTTAGCATCAGATCCCGTCGACGATAAAAAAGTGCATTGACAATAACAAAAGTCTCCCACCCCGGGGAGACTTTTTGAGCGGTTCGTGATATCGGTTCATGAAATAGTTTTGCTATTTCAGTAATACATTTTTCACTGGATGCTAACGCGTATTTTTCTCCTCAACGCAGGTATGACAGGGAAGATTATTAGCGATGAGAAAACGATAAATTGCGGCGCCGAGGCAGGCGCCCAGCAATGGCGCGATGATGGGCACGATAAAATAGGGAATATCCCTTCCGCCAGTCATCGCGATGTCGCCCCACCCGGCGAGCCAGGCAAATAATTTCGGGCCAAAATCGCGCGCCGGGTTCATCGCAAAACCGGTAAGCGGCCCGGTCGAGGCGCCGATCACCGCTACCAGAATGCCAATCAACAGCGGCGCCAGCGGGCCCTTGGGTACGCCATTGCCATCATCGGTGAGCGCCATGATCATCCCCATCAACATCGAGGTGATCACCACCTCCACCAGCGCCGCATGCCAGATGCTGAGCTCAGGCGCCGGGTAGGTACTGAAGATACTGGCCAGCTGCAGGCTTTCCAGGCTGCCACGCACCATATGATGTACCGTTTCAAATTGCGTAAACAGGGTGCTGTAAAGTATCCAGGCCAACACGGCGCCGCCAAACGCGCCGGCGACCTGGGCCACGATATAGGGCACCACTTTTCTGCCCGGGAAGCAGGCAAACAGCCACAGGGCGACGGTGACGGCGGGGTTCAGATGCCCCCCCGAAATGCCGGCCGTCAGGTACACCGCCAGAGAAATACCCAGTCCCCAGATAATACAGATCTCCCACAGCCCCAGGCTGGCGCCAGCCAGCTTCAGAGCACTCAGGCAGCAGATACCAAAAAACAGAAATAGCCCGGTGCCTAAAAACTCGGCGATACATTGCGCGCGTAAAGAACCATTCATTGTGACACCTCTTGACGAAGTTCGTGTCCAGGCCAGCCAACCATCCGCTGGCGCCTTGGGTACGGCGAGGCCCACTATAGAAACCGGCGGCAGCAAAGTGTTGGCATCCTGCGGAAAACGGGCGGCGTAAAGTCGCTGAAGAAGAGCAATTTATTGCTATTTGCTCGCGAATTCATGCAGCAATGGCGGGCGTTCAGGGGATATTTTTATTTCCAACTCAATAATAAAAAATTGCAAAAGCGCAGTGCTTATTTTCCAACAAATATCACACCATGCAAAATCTCGCATAGCAAAAATAATTTAAAAAATCACGCCTGAAAATGTAAATACGGAACAGCATCCGCAAGATAATCACATTAATAACAAAAATAAAAACCAATAAAAACAACAATATAAAACAAATAATGGCTATTTATTATTATATAAAAACCACTATTTTTTCGCTCTACACTATCAACTCAGCCATTCTTTTTCGCCGCCCCGCCATATAGTTCCCTCACTGGAACATACCCTGCGAGGTCTTTATGCAACAAGAAGCATTAGGAATGGTAGAAACCAAAGGCTTAACCGCAGCCATAGAGGCCGCTGACGCAATGGTTAAGTCGGCCAATGTTTTATTAGTGGGCTACGAAAGGATCGGTTCAGGCCTGGTGACCGTCATCGTGCGCGGCGACGTGGGAGCCGTAAAAGCCGCCACCGACGCCGGTGCCGCCGCAGCCCGCCACGTGGGCGAGGTGAAAGCCGTACACGTCATTCCCCGCCCCCATACCGATGTTGAAAAAATCTTACCGAAGGGGAATAGCCAATGAGCAGCAATGAGCTGGTTGAACAGATCATGGCGCAAGTCATAGCCCGTGTGGCGACGCCAGAGCAGCAGGCGCTTCCCGATACCCCCCATCCCACAGGAGAGACGGCTATGGCAGAGAAAAGCTGCAGCTTAACGGAATTTGTCGGGACCGCCATTGGCGACACCCTCGGGCTGGTCATCGCCAACGTGGATGCCGCATTGCTGGAAGCCATGAAGCTTGAAAAACGCTATCGCTCTATCGGCATCCTCGGTGCGCGCACCGGCGCCGGGCCGCACATTATGGCCGCCGATGAAGCGGTCAAAGCCACCAACACCGAAGTGGTCAGCATTGAGCTTCCTCGCGACACCAAAGGCGGCGCAGGCCATGGCTCACTGATTGTGCTGGGCGGGAACGATGTTTCCGACGTCAAACGCGGGATTGAGGTCGCGCTCAAAGAGCTGGACCGTACTTTCGGCGATGTCTACGGCAACGAGGCGGGTCATATCGAGCTGCAGTATACCGCGCGCGCCAGCTACGCCCTGGAAAAAGCCTTCGGCGCTCCGCTGGGCCGCGCCTGCGGGATTATCGTCGGCGCGCCGGCGTCCGTTGGCGTGCTGATGGCCGATACCGCGCTGAAATCAGCCAACGTCGAAGTGGTGGCTTACAGCTCACCGGCCCACGGCACCAGCTTCAGCAACGAAGCCATCCTGGTGATTTCCGGCGACTCAGGGGCGGTGCGCCAGGCGGTGATCTCCG
Source organism: Klebsiella sp. X1-16S-Nf21 (assembly GCF_002837615.1). Taxonomy (NCBI): domain Bacteria; kingdom Pseudomonadati; phylum Pseudomonadota; class Gammaproteobacteria; order Enterobacterales; family Enterobacteriaceae; genus Klebsiella; species Klebsiella sp. X1-16S-Nf21. The sequence goes on along the minus strand of NZ_PJDK01000019.1, from coordinate 61,288 downwards.
CCCGGGAGATCGGCAAAACCGTACTGGGGACGCTGGGCGCCGAACCGAAAAACGATCGCCCCTCCTACATTTAATATCCGCGAGGCTGATTCATGAGATCGAAAAGATTTGAAGCACTGGCGAAACGCCCTGTGAATCAGGATGGTTTCGTTAAGGAGTGGATTGAAGAGGGCTTTATCGCGATGGAAAGCCCTAACGATCCCAAACCCTCTATCCGCATCGTCAACGGCGCGGTGACCGAACTCGACGGCAAACCGGTTGAGCAGTTCGACCTGATTGACCACTTTATCGCGCGCTACGGTATCAATCTGGCGCGTGCCGAAGAAGTGATGGCCATGGATTCGGTCAAGCTCGCCAATATGCTCTGCGACCCGAACGTTAAACGCAGCGACATCGTGCCGCTCACCACCGCGATGACCCCGGCGAAAATCGTCGAAGTGGTGTCGCATATGAACGTGGTCGAGATGATGATGGCGATGCAAAAAATGCGCGCCCGCCGCACGCCGTCCCAGCAGGCGCATGTCACTAATATCAAAGATAATCCGGTACAGATTGCCGCCGACGCCGCTGAAGGCGCATGGCGCGGCTTTGACGAGCAGGAGACCACCGTCGCCGTGGCGCGCTACGCGCCGTTCAACGCCATCGCCCTGCTGGTCGGTTCACAGGTGGGCCGCCCCGGCGTCCTCACCCAGTGTTCGCTGGAAGAAGCCACCGAGCTGAAACTGGGCATGCTGGGCCATACCTGCTATGCCGAAACCATTTCGGTCTACGGTACGGAACCGGTGTTTACCGATGGCGATGACACCCCATGGTCGAAAGGCTTCCTCGCCTCCTCCTACGCCTCGCGCGGCCTGAAAATGCGCTTTACCTCCGGCTCCGGCTCTGAAGTGCAGATGGGTTATGCCGAAGGCAAATCGATGCTGTATCTCGAAGCGCGCTGCATCTACATCACCAAAGCCGCCGGGGTGCAAGGCCTGCAGAATGGCTCCGTCAGCTGTATCGGCGTGCCGTCCGCCGTACCGTCGGGTATCCGCGCCGTACTGGCGGAAAACCTGATTTGCTCAGCGCTGGATCTGGAGTGCGCCTCAAGTAACGATCAAACCTTTACCCACTCGGATATGCGGCGTACCGCGCGCCTGCTGATGCAGTTCCTGCCAGGCACCGACTTTATCTCCTCCGGTTACTCGGCGGTGCCGAACTACGACAACATGTTCGCCGGTTCCAACGAAGATGCCGAAGACTTCGACGACTACAACGTGATCCAGCGCGATCTGAAGGTCGATGGCGGCCTGCGGCCGGTGCGTGAAGAGGACGTGATCGCCATTCGTAATAAAGCCGCCCGCGCGCTGCAAGCGGTATTTGCCGGCATGGGTTTGCCGCCAATTACGGATGAAGAGGTGGAGGCCGCCACTTACGCCCACGGTTCAAAAGATATGCCTGAGCGCAACATCGTTGAGGACATCAAGTTTGCCCAGGAGATCATCAACAAGAACCGCAACGGCCTGGAGGTGGTGAAAGCCCTGGCGAAAGGCGGCTTCCCCGATGTCGCCCAGGACATGCTCAATATTCAGAAAGCCAAGCTCACCGGCGACTACCTGCACACCTCCGCCATCATCGTCGGCGAAGGCCAGGTGCTCTCGGCCGTGAATGACGTGAACGATTATGCCGGTCCGGCAACAGGCTACCGCCTGCAAGGCGAGCGCTGGGAAGAGATTAAAAATATTCCGGGCGCGCTCGATCCCAATGAACTTGGCTAAGGGGTGAAAAATGGAAATTAACGAAACGCTGCTGCGCCAGATTATCGAAGAGGTGCTGTCGGAGATGAAATCAGGCGCAGATAAGCCGGTCTCCTTTAGCGCGCCTGCCGCTTCCGTCGCGTCGGCCGCTGTTGCGCCTGTGTCCAGCGACAGCTTCCTGACGGAAATCGGCGAAGCCAAACCCGGCACGCAGCAGGATGAAGTCATCATTGCCGTCGGGCCCGCCTTTGGCCTGGCGCAAACCGCCAATATCGTCGGCATTCCGCATAAAAATATCCTGCGCGAAGTGATCGCCGGCATTGAGGAAGAAGGCATCAAAGCCCGGGTGATCCGCTGCTTTAAATCTTCTGACGTCGCCTTCGTGGCGGTGGAAGGCAACCGCCTGAGCGGCTCCGGCATCTCGATCGGTATTCAGTCGAAAGGCACCACCGTCATCCACCAGCGGGGCCTGCCGCCGCTTTCCAATCTGGAACTCTTCCCGCAGGCGCCGCTGCTGACCCTGGAAACCTACCGCCAGATTGGCAAAAACGCCGCGCGCTACGCCAAACGCGAGTCGCCACAGCCAGTGCCGACGCTCAACGATCAGATGGCTCGTCCCAAATACCAGGCGAAGTCGGCCATTTTGCACATTAAAGAGACCAAATACGTAGTGACCGGCAAAAACCCGCAGGAACTGCGCATGGCGCTTTAACAAAGGATATCCCGATGAATACCGACGCAATTGAATCCATGGTACGCGACGTGCTGAGCCGGATGAACAGCCTACAGGACGGGGCAACGCCCGCGCCAGCCGCATCGACAAACGACACCGCTCGCCAGCCTAAAGTCAGCGACTACCCGTTAGCCACCCGCCATCCGGAGTGGGTCAAAACCGCTACCAATAAAACGCTCGATGACCTGACGCTGGAGAACGTATTAAGCGATCGCGTTACGGCGCAGGACATGCGCATTACCCCGGAAACGCTGCGGATGCAGGCGGCGATCGCCCAGGATGCCGGACGCGATCGGCTGGCGATGAACTTTGAGCGGGCCGCCGAGCTCACCGCGGTTCCCGACGACCGGATCCTTGAGATCTACAACGCCCTGCGCCCATACCGTTCCACCCAGGCGGAACTACTGGCGATCGCTGACGACCTGGAGCATCGCTACCAGGCCCGGATCTGTGCCGCCTTTGTTCGGGAAGCGGCCGGGCTGTACGTCGAGCGTAAGAAACTGAAAGGCGACGATTAACAGGGGGCAAGCATGCGCTATATCGCTGGCATTGATATTGGCAACTCATCGACAGAGGTCGCCCTGGCGACGGTCGATGACGCAGGTGTGCTGAACATCCGCCACAGCGCGCTGGCTGAAACCACCGGTATTAAAGGCACATTACGTAATGTGTTCGGTATTCAGGAGGCGCTAACACAGGCGGCAAAAGCGGCAGGCATTCAGGTCAGCGATATCTCGCTTATTCGCATTAACGAAGCCACGCCGGTCATTGGCGATGTGGCGATGGAGACCATCACGGAAACCATCATCACCGAGTCCACCATGATCGGCCACAACCCGAAGACACCCGGCGGCGTCGGACTGGGGGTCGGCATCACCATCACACCGGAGGCGCTGCTGTCCTGCGCTGCGGACGCCCCCTATATTCTGGTGGTCTCCTCAGCCTTTGACTTTGCCGATGTCGCTGCGATGGTCAATGCGGCGACGGCAGCGGGCTATCAGATTTCCGGCATTATTTTGCAGCAGGATGACGGCGTGCTGGTCAATAACCGGCTACAGCAACCGCTGCCGGTGATCGATGAAGTTCAGCATATCGACCGTATTCCACTTGGCATGCTGGCGGCGGTCGAGGTCGCTTTACCCGGCAAGATTATCGAAACGCTCTCCAACCCCTATGGTATTGCCACCGTTTTCAATCTCAACGCCGAAGAGACCAAAAATATCGTGCCAATGGCGCGGGCGCTGATTGGCAATCGTTCGGCCGTAGTGGTGAAAACCCCCTCCGGCGACGTCAAGGCACGGACTATTCCGGCGGGGAATCTGCTGCTCATCGCTCAGGGGCGCAGCGTACAGGTTGATGTGGCCGCCGGGGCGGAAGCCATCATGAAGGCGGTTGACGGCTGCGGCAAACTGGACAACGTCGCGGGAGAAGCGGGCACCAATATCGGCGGCATGCTTGAGCATGTGCGCCAGACCATGGCTGAGCTTACCAATAAGCCAGCTCAGGAGATCCGCATTCAGGATCTGCTGGCCGTTGATACGGCGGTGCCGGTCAGCGTGACCGGTGGCCTGGCGGGGGAGTTCTCGCTGGAGCAGGCGGTGGGTATCGCCTCGATGGTCAAGTCGGATCGCCTGCAGATGGCCCTGATCGCCCGTGAAATTGAGCACAAACTGCAGATTGCGGTTCAGGTGGGTGGCGCTGAGGCGGAAGCGGCCATTCTCGGGGCGCTCACCACTCCCGGCACCACGCGCCCGCTGGCGATCCTCGATCTGGGCGCCGGGTCGACCGACGCCTCCATTATCAATGCGCAAGGAGAGATCAGCGCCACTCACCTGGCCGGCGCCGGCGATATGGTCACGATGATCATCGCCCGCGAGCTGGGGCTTGAGGACCGCTACCTGGCGGAAGAGATCAAAAAATACCCGCTGGCGAAAGTCGAAAGCCTGTTTCATCTGCGTCATGAAGACGGCAGCGTCCAGTTTTTTCCGTCGGCCTTACCACCGGCGGTATTTGCCCGCGTCTGCGTGGTGAAACCGGATGAACTGGTTCCCCTGCCCGGCGATCTGCCGCTGGAGAAAGTGCGCGCCATTCGCCGTAGCGCCAAATCACGCGTCTTTGTCACCAACGCCCTGCGGGCGTTACGCCAGGTGAGCCCTACCGGCAACATTCGCGACATCCCGTTCGTAGTGCTGGTGGGCGGCTCGTCCCTCGATTTCGAGATCCCCCAGCTGGTCACCGACGCGCTGGCGCACTACCGGCTGGTTGCCGGGCGCGGCAACATCCGCGGCAGTGAAGGCCCGCGCAATGCGGTCGCCAGCGGATTACTCCTTGCCTGGCAAAAAGGAGGTACGCATGGAGAGTAGCCTCGTCACCCCCGCCATCGTCATTGCGGTCACTGACGAATGCAGCGAACAGTGGCGCGATGTCCTGCTGGGCATTGAAGAGGAAGGCATTCCTTTCGTTCTGCAACCGCGGACCGGCGGCGATCTTGTCCATCACGCCTGGCAGGCGGCGCAGCGTTCGCCGCTGCTGGTGGGCATCGCCTGCGACCGGGAACAGCTCATCGTGCACTACAAAAATTTACCCGCATCAACTCCGCTGTTTTCGCTGAGGTATCACCAGGACAGGCTGGCCCGGCGAAACACTGGCAACAATGCGGCTCGTCTCGTCAAAGGGATCCCATTTCGGGATCGCAATGCTTAATCCACAGGAGAACACAATATGAATAACGCACTAGGACTGGTTGAAACGAAAGGCCTGGTTGGCGCCATTGAAGCCGCTGATGCAATGGTGAAATCCGCCAACGTGCAGTTGATTGGTTACGAAAAAATTGGCTCCGGGCTGATTACCGTGATGGTCCGCGGAGACGTCGGTGCAGTGAAAGCCGCCGTTGACGCCGGGAGCGCGGCGGCCAGCGTGGTCGGCGAGGTCAAGTCCAGCCATGTGATCCCACGCCCGCACAGCGATGTCGAGGCCATTCTGCCGAAATCCGTCTGACCTTGAAACAAGGAGCACTGCGTGAAGCAATCACTGGGATTACTTGAGGTCAGCGGCCTGGCCCTGGCCATCACCTGCGCCGACGCCATGGCGAAAGCGGCCGCCATCACGCTGCTCGCCCTGGAAAAGACCAACGGCTCCGGCTGGATGGTGGTGAAGATCGCCGGTGATGTGGCCTCTGTCCAGGCGGCGGTGATGACCGGGGCCGAACTCGCCGACCGGCAGCAGGGGCTGGTGGCGCAGAAGGTTATCGCCAGGCCCGGCGCAGGCCTGCTGCCAGCCCGCGTCGAAGCGCCTTCACCAGCACCTGACGCTGCTCTGGAAGAGGAGAACGCCACCGTAATGGATGAGCGCAGAGATCCCGCAGACACCCTCCCCCGCCCTGCGGAGCAGGTGACCTGCAACCTGTGCCTGGACCCGCACTGTCCACGGCAAAAAGGCGAACCTCGCTCGCAGTGCCTGCACGCCGGTAAACGAGGTGACGCGTAATGGATAAACAACAGCTGGCTTCAACAGTCAACAAAGTGCTGGATGAGATGCGCCAGCGTCCCATCCCTATCGGTATCTCCAGTCGCCATATCCATTTAGCGGCGGCTGACTACGCCAGGCTCTTTCCCGCTCAGCCTATCCAGCCGAAAAAAGCGCTGCTGCAGCCCGGACAGTATGCTGCAGAGCAGACGGTGACCCTGGTTGGCCCCAAAGGACGATTAAACAACGTGCGCCTGCTCGGCCCTTTGCGCCAGACCAGCCAGGTGGAAATCTCACGCACCGACGCCCGGACCCTCGGTATCGCCGCGCCGCTGCGCATGTCCGGCAATCTGCAGGACACGCCGGGGATCCGCCTGATAAGCCCCTTTGCCGAACTGGAGCTGAGCAGCGGGACGATCGTCGCCCAACGACATATTCATATGTCCCCGCTCGATGCCCTGATCCTGCGCGTCGCCCATGGCGATAGCGTCGCGGTGGCGATCGAAGGCAGCGACAGGCGGCTTATCTTCGACAATGTAGCGGTCCGCGTAGCCCCGGATATGCGTCTTGAGATGCACATCGATACTGACGAAGCCAATGCGGCAGGCGCTGACGCTGCGCAGGCCTGGGCTACGCTGGTGACGAAGCCATGAACCACGCGATGCTGCAGCGTATCGTCGAAGAGGTCGCCGCCCGCCTGCGTCGTCGCGCCCGGAGTACGGCCACGCTCAGCGTGGCCCAGCTCGGCGAAGCGGATATCCACAGCCTGCTGTGCCAGCACGCTTCGCTGCGCATCGTGCAGGTGGATTTACCGCTGCTGGAGCAGCTTACCGGCCAGCGCGCACTGACGGCCGCCGGTTGCGCGTTGCATGAGGCGATGGCCTGGGGCGTTCGGGTACAGCTAACGCTGCTTCCCGCCCTGCTCCCCGCGCTGGCGGTAAAAAAACTCGCCCGTTTGCCGCTGACGTTCAGCGACCCGCCTGGCCAGCCCGTCAGACTTCACGCCGCGTCGGTGCTCACCTACGCCGATGTAGCCCGCCTCCACGGAGGTTATCTGGTGCTGCGCCGCCGCCCCATTATCACCGCCCTCGCCCGCGAAGCGGCCGTCGCGCGGCATGTTCAATTGATTACGCAGGAGTGAACTATGCATCTGGCACGCGTGACCGGCGCCGTCGTCTCGACGCAAAAATCGCCCTCTCTGAACGGCAAAAAACTGCTGCTGGTACGCCGGGTAAGCACAGACGACGAACATCCATTTCCGCCCGCGAGCGGCGATGAAGTGGCGGTAGATTCGGTTGGCGCTGGCGTCGGCGAGCTGGTGCTGCTCTGCAGCGGCTCGAGCGCACGCCACGTCTTTAGCGGCCCGAATGAGGCTATCGATCTTGCCGTTGTGGGCATTGTTGACTCACTTTCACGCTAAGGGGGCGCCTGTGGCTATTTATACCCGAACCGGCGATGCCGGCAGTACATCACTCTTTACCGGCCAGCGGGTCAGCAAGACGCATCCGCGCGTCGAAGCCTACGGCACCCTGGATGAACTGAACGCGGTGCTGAGCCTGTGCGTCTGCGCCGTCGCTGAAGAAGAACATCGCGTCCTGCTCGAAGCCCTGCAGCAACATATTTTCTGGTTCAGCGCGGAGCTCGCCAGCGACAGCGAACAGCCATCACCGGGTAAGCGCTATATCAGCAGCGAAGAGATTGCCCTGCTGGAGCAGACCATCGATCGCGAGATGGCCCGCGTGCCGGCGCTGCACCAGTTTGTGTTGCCCGGACGGTGCGAAGCCGCCAGTCGTCTGCACCTGGCCCGCACCGTTTCCCGTCGGGCGGAGCGCCGGCTGGTCGAGCTGGCGGCAGAGGTCACTATCCGTCAGATACTGCTGCGTTATCTGAACCGCTTATCTGACTGCCTGTATGCCCTGGCGCGCAGCGAGGATCAGGCCGATCACCAGCGCCGCCTCGTGGCGGAGATTGCCGCCCGCTACCTGGCCGCCAGCGGGTCGCCTGCGTCCGACGCGCCCAAAGCCCAGGCCGGGTCGCTCTCCTTTCACGAGCTGCATCAGCTTACCCGTCAGGCTATCGAACACGCCCGCCAGCTGCAGGTGCCGGTGGTGGTGAGCATCGTTGACGCACACGGTACCGAAACCGTGACCTGGCGAATGCCCGATGCGCTGCTGGTCAGCAGCGAGCTGGCGCCGAAAAAAGCCTGGACCGCCGTCGCCATGAAAACCGCCACCCACGAGCTCGCGACGACCGTACAGCCAGGCGCTGCGCTGTACGGTCTGGAGAGCCATCTGCAGGGCAAAGTCGTCACCTTTGGCGGCGGATATCCGCTGTGGCGCGATGGCCAGCTAATAGCCGGCCTCGGGATTAGCGGCGGCAGCATCGAGCAGGATATGGCTATTGCACAGGCTGCTATGGCGGCCATTAACGTGAGAACACATCAATGAATACAGCAGAACTGGAAACCCTTATCCGCACCATTCTCAGCGAAAAGCTCGCGCCCGCCCCCGTTTCTCAGGAACAGCAGGGCATTTTCCGCGACGTCGGCAGCGCCATCGACGCCGCCCATCAGGCTTTTCTCCGCTATCAGCAGTGTCCGCTAAAAACCCGCAGCGCCATTATCAGCGCGCTGCGGGAGACGCTGGCCCCCGAGCTGGCGACGCTGGCGGAGGAGAGCGCCACGGAAACCGGCATGGGCAACAAAGAAGATAAATATCTGAAAAATAAAGCTGCCCTTGAGAACACACCGGGCATTGAGGATCTCACTACCAGCGCCCTCACCGGCGATGGCGGGATGGTGCTGTTTGAGTACTCACCGTTCGGGGTTATTGGCGCCGTGGCGCCCAGCACCAACCCAACGGAAACCATTATCAACAACAGTATCAGCATGCTGGCGGCGGGTAACAGCGTCTATTTCAGCCCCCATCCCGGCGCGAAAAAGGTCTCGTTAACGCTTATCGCCAGGATCGAAGAGATCGCCTACCGCTGCAGCGGGATCCGTAACCTGGTGGTGACCGTTGCCGAGCCGACCTTTGAAGCCACCCAGCAAATGATGGCCCACCCGCTGATTGCCGTTCTGGCTATCACCGGCGGCCCTGGCATTGTGGCGATGGGCATGAAAAGCGGTAAAAAAGTGATCGGCGCTGGCGCCGGCAATCCGCCGTGCATCGTTGATGAAACGGCCGATCTCGTCAAAGCCGCCGAAGATATCATCAGCGGCGCCGCCTTCGATTACAACCTGCCCTGTATCGCCGAAAAAAGCCTGATCGTCGTCGCCTCCGTCGCTGACCGCCTGATCCAGCAGATGCAGGATTTTGACGCGCTGCTGTTGAGCCCGCAGGAGACCGATACCCTGCGCGCCGTCTGCCTGCCCGACGGCGCGGCGAATAAAAAACTGGTTGGTAAGAGCCCGGCTGAGCTGCTGGCGGCCGCCGGTCTCGCCGTCCCTTCCCGCCCCCCTCGCCTGCTGATAGCCGAGGTGCAGGCGAACGACCCCTGGGTGACCTGCGAGCAACTGATGCCGGTGCTGCCGATCGTCCGGGTCGCCGATTTTGATAGCGCCCTGGCCCTGGCCCTGCGCGTTGAGGAGGGTCTGCACCACACCGCCATTATGCACTCGCAGAATGTCTCGCGGCTCAATCTGGCGGCACGCACGCTGCAGACCTCCATTTTTGTCAAAAATGGTCCGTCTTACGCGGGTATCGGCGTCGGCGGCGAAGGGTTTACCACCTTCACCATCGCCACGCCAACCGGAGAAGGCACCACCTCCGCGCGGACGTTCGCCCGCCTGCGGCGCTGCGTGTTGACCAACGGTTTTTCCATTCGCTAACCGGGGGCGCCATGCACACCTTTTCTCTGCAAACGCGCCTCTACAGCGGCCCGGGCAGCCTGGCCGCGCTGCAGCGCTTTAGCCATCAGCACATCTGGATCGTCTGCGACGGCTTCCTGGCGCGCTCGCCGCTGTTCGAGCGGCTGCGCGCCGCGCTGCCCGCCAGCAACCGCGTCAGCGTGTTCAGCGATATTACACCGGATCCGACCATTCACACCGTGGCGAAAGGGATAGCGCAGATGCAGGCCCTGCGTCCGCAAGTGGTGATCGGCTTCGGCGGCGGCTCGGCGATGGACGCCGCCAAGGCGATCGTCTGGTTCAGCCAGCAGGGCGGGCTGCCTGTCGACACCTGCGTGGCGATCCCCACCACCAGCGGTACCGGGTCGGAAGTGACCAGCGCCTGCGTCATCAGCGACCCGGAAAAAGGGATCAAGTACCCGCTGTTCCATGAGGCGCTCTGTCCCGACATGGCGATCCTCGACCCAACGCTGGTGATCAGCGTACCGCCCACCATCACAGCCCATACCGGACTGGACGTCCTGACCCACGCCCTTGAGGCATGGGTATCGCCGCAGGCCACCGATTTTACCGATGCGCTGGCGGAAAAGGCCGCCAGGCTGGTGTTTCGCGCCCTACCCGTTGCGGTTCGCCAGGGCGACTGCGTTGCGACCCGCAGCAAAATGCACAATGCTTCAACCCTCGCCGGTATGGCCTTTAGCCAGGCTGGCCTTGGGCTCAATCATGCTATCGCCCATCAGCTTGGCGGCCAGTTTCACCTTCCCCATGGCCTGGCCAACGCGCTGCTGCTGACCGCGGTGATCCGCTTTAACGCCGGCGAGCCGCGAGCGGCGAAGCGCTATGCGCGCCTGGCCAGGGCCTGCCGGTTCTGCCCGCCGGAAGCTGGCGAACAGGAGGCTCTCCAGGCGCTGCTTGCCGCGGTGGAAACACTGAAACAGCAGTGCGCCATTCCCACCCTCAAGGGCGCCTTGCAGGAAAAATATCCCCTTTTCTTATCGCGAATTCCCGCCATGGTGCCGGCCGCGCTGGCCGACGCCACCCTGCGCACCAACCCGCGTCCGGCCGATGGCGCGGCCATCGCGCAACTGCTGGAGAGCCTGCAATGAGTGAAGCGATAGTGCCACTACCAGACATGGACGCGGCGGAGATCCGCGAGCGCATCCGGGCCGCCGGCGTGGTGGGCGCCGGTGGGGCGGGCTTTCCGACCCACATCAAACTGCAGGCCAGGGTGGATACCGTGCTGGTGAACGCCGCTGAATGCGAACCGATGCTGAAGGTTGATCAACAGCTGATGGCGCAGCAGGCTGACCGGCTGATTCGCGGCCTGGGTTACGCAATGACCGCCACCGGCGCCCGGGAAGGGATCATTGCCCTGAAAGCGAAATATACTCCGGCGATTGCGGCGTTAACCCCGCGACTACCGGAATGGGCCCGGCTGCATATTCTGCCTGATGTCTATCCGGCCGGGGATGAGGTGCTCACTATCTGGCTGGCGACGGGTCGTCGCGTGCCGCCTGCCGCGCTGCCGGTCAGCGTCGGCGTAGTGGTCAATAACGTGCAGACGGTGCTCAATATCGCCAGAGCCGTGGAGCAGGGCTATCCGGTGACCCGCCGGACGTTGACCGTCAATGGCGCTGTCGCCCGTCCGCTGACGCTGACTGTCCCGCTGGGCATGTCGCTGCGCGAGGTGCTGGCCCTGGCCGGCGGCGCGACGGTTGCCGAACCGGGGTTTATCAACGGCGGTCCGATGATGGGCGCACTCATCACCTCCCTCGAGACACCGGTCACCAAAACCACCGGCGGCCTGCTGGTGCTTCCGGGCAACCATCCGTTGATCCAGCGGCGGCGGCAGGATGAGCACACCCTGCTCGCCATCGCCCGCACCGTCTGTGAGCAGTGCCGCTTATGCACGGATTTATGCCCCCGGCACCTGATCGGCCATGAGCTTTCTCCCCACCTGCTGGTGCGGGCGGTGAACTATCGCCAGGCGGCCACCCCGTCGCTGCTGCTCAGCGCCCTGACCTGCTCGGAGTGCAACGTTTGCGAGAGCGTCGCCTGCCCGGTGGGGATTTCCCCTATGCGCATCAACCGTCTGCTGAAACGTGAGCTGAGAGCGAAAAATCTGCGCTACGAAGGACCGCTGCGTCCGGCGGACGAGATGGCGAAGCACCGCCTGGTGCCGGTCAAACGGCTCATCAGCAAACTGGGGCTTGATCCCTGGTATCAGGAGGCGCCGCTGACGGCGGTGGAGCCGGAGGTGGGCTGCGTCACCCTGCCGCTGCGCCAGCATATCGGCATCAGCGCCGTCCCCTGCGTCGCGCCGGGAGAGCGAGTCACGCGCGGCCAGCTGCTGGCAGACATCCCTGCCGACGCCCTCGGTGCGCCGGTACACGCCAGTATTGACGGCCAGGTCTCCGCCATCACGGAGCAGGCCATTACGCTTGTAAGAGGTTAATCATGACCCAGGCTATCGGAATTTTAGAACTGACCAGTATCGCCAGGGGAATGGAGCTGGGCGACGTCATGCTGAAAAGCGCGAACGTACAGCTCCTGCTCTGCAGAACCCTTTGTCCCGGGAAATTCCTGCTGATGCTCGGCGGCGACGTCGGCGCCGTGCAACAGGCAATCGCCGCCGGCACGGCGCGCGCCGGGGAGATGCTGGTGGACAGCCTGGTGCTGGCCAACATTCACCCCAGCGTACTGCCGGCGATCAGCGGACTCAACGTGGTCGAGCAGCGGCAGGCGGCGGGGATCGTCGAAACCTGGAGCGTGGCAGCGTGCATCAGCGCCGCCGACCGCGCGGTGAAAGCGGCCAACGTCACCCTGGTGCGCATCCATATGGCGTTTGGTATCGGCGGCAAGTGTTACATGGTGGTGGCGGGTGATATCGCCGATGTCGACAACGCCGTCACGGTGGCCAGCGACAGTGCAGGCGAGAAAGGATTACTGGTTTACCGGGCAGTGATCCCGCGACCGCACGACGCGCTGTGGCAACAGCTGATGGAGGGATAATGGAACCGCAAACCCCTACCGAACGCATGATCCAGGAGTATGTCCCGGGTAAACAGGTCACTCTGGCGCATCTCATCGCCAATCCGGGCAAAGATCTGTTCAAAAAGCTGGGTCTGCCGGACGCGGTCTCCGCCATCGGCATTCTCACCATTACCCCCAGTGAGGCGTCAATCATCGCCTGCGACATCGCCACCAAGTCTGGCGCGGTGGAGATCGGCTTTCTCGATCGCTTCACCGGCGCGGTGGTGTTGACCGGCGATGTCTCCGCGGTGGAGTACGCGCTCAGGCAGGTCACACGCACCCTTGGTGAGCTGATGCGCTTCACCGCCTGTCCAATTACCCGGACCTGAGCCCATGAAACGCCTGATGCTTATCGGACCCAGCCAGTGCGGCAAAACCTCGCTGACCCAGGTATTGCGTGGCGAAACCCTGCGTTATCAAAAAACGCAGGCCATCGTCTGGACGCCGGCCGCCATCGACACCCCGGGGGAATATCTGGAAAACCGCTGCCTGTACAGCGCACTGCTCACCAGCGCCTGCGAGGCCGATGTCATCGCGCTGGTACTGAATGCCGATGCGCCCTGGTCACCCTTTTCTCCGGGGCTTACCGCTCCGATGAACCGCCCGGTCATCGGGGTGATCACCAAAGCCGATTTAGCCGCCCCGCCCCGTCTGCAACAGGTCCGGGCATGGCTCGAGGCAGCAGGCGCCGAACATATCTTTATCACCAGCGCGTTAACCGGCGACGGGCTTGATGACCTGCTCGCCTGCCTGAACGCAGAGGAATATCAATGACCTATAAAATCATGGCGATCAACGCCGGCAGCTCCTCCCTGAAGTTTCAGCTGCTTAACATGCCGCAGGGAGCGCTGCTCTGCCAGGGGCTGATCGAACGTATTGGCTTGCCCGAGGCCCGCTTCATGCTGAAAACGTCGGCACAGAAATGGCAGGAGACGCTGCCCATCGCCGATCACCATGAGGCAGTGACCCTGCTGCTGGAGGCGCTGACCGGCCGCGGGATCCTGAGCAGCCTGCAGGAGATAGACGGCGTTGGCCACCGCGTCGCCCACGGCGGCGAACGCTTCAAAGACGCCGCGCTGGTCTGCGACGACACCCTGCGGGAGATCGAACGCCTGGCGGAGCTGGCGCCGCTGCATAACCCGGTCAATGCGCTGGGCATTCGCCTCTTTCGCCAGCGGCTGCCGGCGGTACCGGCGGTAGCGGTCTTTGATACCGCCTTTCACCAGACCCTGAAGCCGGAGGCCTGGCTCTATCCCCTGCCCTGGCGCTATTACGCCGAGCTGGGCATTCGCCGCTACGGTTTTCACGGCACCAGCCATCACTATGTCAGCAGCGCGCTGGCGGAAAAGCTGGGCGTACCGCTGAGCGCCCTGCGGGTAGTGAGCTGCCACCTGGGCAATGGCTGTAGCGTCTGCGCCATCAAAGGCGGGCAGTCGGTGAATACCTCAATGGGCTTTACTCCCCAGTCCGGGGTGATGATGGGCACCCGCAGCGGCGATATCGATCCGTCGATTCTTCCCTGGCTGGTGGAGAAAGAGGGGAAATCCGCCCTGCAGCTCAGCCAGCTGCTGAATAATGAATCCGGGCTGCTGGGCGTCTCCGGCGTGTCTTCTGATTACCGCGACGTCGAACAGGCAGCCGACGCCGGCAACGAAAGGGCGGCTCTGGCGCTGTCGCTGTTTGCCGAACGCATTCGCGCAACTATCGGCAGCTATATCATGCAGATGGGAGGTCTGGACGCGCTGATCTTTACCGGCGGCATAGGCGAGCATTCCGCCCGGGCGCGGGCGACAATCTGCCGCAATTTGCACTTTCTCGGCCTCGCGCTGGACGACGAGAAAAACCAGCGGAGCGCGACCTTTATTCAGGCGGATAATGCGCTGGTCAAAGTGGCGGTGATCAACACCAATGAAGAGCTGATGATTGCCCGCGACGTCATGCGTCTTGCCTTGCCGCAGGCGCGCGAGCTGGCGGTGTCGGCATAAACGACGCGCCTCCTCTTGCGGAGAATCATGGTAACCGGCGGGTCGCCATGCCACTATGCGCCCTGGCGAAGGTAAGCGGAAAGGTGAAAACGTGGCTGTTGCACAATGTCCCGCCTCGTGCGGAGAACTTATCCAGGGCTGGATCCTCGGCAGCGAGAAACTGGTCTCCTGCCCGGTGGACTGGTACAGCACCGTCGAGGTCGAGACCGGGGTGCCGCGAAAAGATGAGCGGCCGCTGTCACGGGCGATGGTCGACCAGTTGCTGGCCCACTGGGGCTACCCCCCAGCGCTGAGCCAGCAGATCCGCATCACCCTGCACTCAACGATCCCGGTGGCCAAAGGGATGGCCAGCAGCACCGCCGATATCGCTGCCACCGCCGTCGCCACCGCCCATCATCTGGGCCATCTACTGGATGAGCCGACGCTGGCGCGCCTGTGCGTCGCGCTGGAGCCTACCGACAGCACCCTGTTTCGCCAGCTGACGCTGTTCGACCATAATACCGCCGCCACGCAAATCGCCTGTCCCCCTCCGCCAGCGCTCGACCTGTTAGTACTGGAGAGCCCGCTGACGCTGCGCACCACCGACTACCACCAGCTGCCGCGCGAGGCGGGTCTGTTGGCTAACGCCTCCCGGCTGCAGCTGGCGTGGGAGAAAGTACAGCAGGCCTGCCATTGCGGCAGCCCACAGCTACTGGGCGAAGCGGCGACCATCAGCGCCATCGCCAGCCAGCAGCTGTTGCCCAAACCGGGGTTTGACGCGCTACTGCAACTGGTGGAAAGCGCAGGATTGTATGGCCTTAATGTAGCGCACAGCGGCAGCGTCGTCGGCCTGCTGCTGGACCGCCGTCGTCATGACGTCGAATTTCTGCAATGGCGACTGGCAGACAGCGACATCGCCGCCCACTGGCCGCAGCAGCATCTGCTGGCGATGGTGCGTGGGGGCGTCACCCTGCAGTAGCCCTCAGGCCAGCACCCGCTGCAGCGCCGCCAGCAGCTGGTCATTTTCGCTGGCGCTACGGATCGCCACCCGGAAATAACGGCTATCCAGCCCCGGGTAGTTGGCGCAGCTGCGGATCAGCACATGCTGGCGCAACAAGGCGTATTGCAGGTCAAGCCCTTGCCTGTCGCAGCGCAAGAACAGGTAGTTAGCACGCCCGGGCCACACGGTCAGCCCGGTAATCTCTTTCAGTCGTGAATAGAAACGCGCCCCCTCCTCCTGCAGCCACTGCCAGGTGGCCCGCTGATACGCCCGGTCCTGGAGAATAATTTCCCCGGCCAGGGCGGCATAGGCATTGATGGACCACGGCATTTGTCGCTCGCGCAGTCGGGCCACTGCCTGGGCGTCAGCGTTGAGCAGGTAGCCAAGACGCAGCCCAGGAATGGCATAAAATTTGGTGAGAGAACGCAGAACCCAGACGTGCGGGTGCTGCGCCAGCAGGGGAATAAATCCCGGCTGGTCGGGCATAAAATCGAGGAAGGCCTCGTCAAGGATCAGGCTGATGTTCAGCGCCCGACAGCGCTGCGCAATGGCTTCCAGCAGGCCCCGCTCCGGCAGCAGGCCGGTGGGGTTATTCGGGGTGCAAAGAAACAGGCAGTCCAGCGCCGGAGTCAGGGCATCGAGGATGGCGTCAGTCAGCTGCCAGCCATCGCACTCCCGGAGGGCATACTCCACCACCTCGCAGTCCACCGTCTGCAGCGCCCGCCGGTACTCCGCGAAACCAGGAATGACGATCATCGCCCGCCGCGGCTTAAGGCCGTGGACGAGGGTGAAGATCGATTCAGTTTCGCCGTTGCCGGCAAGGATATGCGCCGCCGGCAGCTGATGGTGGGCAGCCAGCGCCTGATGCAGCTGTTGATATTCAACGTCAGGGTAGCGCTCGGCGCAGCCTGGGTTGTCGACGATCGCCTGCCTGAGCGAAGCTGGCATCCCCAGCGGATTGATGTTGGCGCTAAAATCCAGCAGCTCGCCGGGCGCAATACCCAGCAGGGCGGCGGCCTCGCGGATGTTACCGCCATGGGCGCTTTTCAGTAAGGCCATATCCCTTTCCTGTGTGGTTATCCGCGACGGGCCAGCGTCGCGCCGTCGGCGAAGTAGGCTTTAATCCCGGCGAGGATCGACTCGGCTACCTCCTGCTGGAATTTGGCCGTTTTCAGCTTCCGCTCTTCTTCCACGTTACTGATAAACGCCGTCTCCACCAGAATGGAGGGGATATCCGGCGCCTTCAGCACCGCAAAGCCCGCCTGCTCTACCCGATTCTTGTGCAGGTTATTGATATTGCCCATTTTCTCCAGCACCGCCTTGCCAAATTTGAGGCTGTCGGCGATGGTCAGGGACTGCACCATATCGAACATGGTGTGGTCGACATAGCGGTCGCCGCTCTTGCTGACCCCACCGATCAGATCCGAGGCGTTCTGCGTCTGGGCGAGATATTTTGCCGCGGTACTGGTGGCCCCCCTGGTGGAGAGGGCAAACACTGAGGAACCGCTGGGCTGGCGGCTGGTAAAGGCGTCGGCGTGAATAGATACGAACAGGTCGGCGCGCTGCTTCTGCGCCTTGGCGACACGCACCTTCAACGGGATAAACACGTCTTCGTTGCGGGTCATATAGGCCTTCATATTGCCTTCTTTGTCGATCAGCGCCCGGAGGCGGCGGGCAATCTGCAGCACCACATCTTTCTCGCGGGTGCGATACTTCCCCACGGCGCCGGAGTCTTCGCCGCCGTGTCCGGGATCGAGCATAATGACAATTGGCCGGTCACGCCCGGCTTTGCCCGGCTGTGGTCCGCTTTGCGCCGGCGGCACCTGACGCTCCAGATCGCCTTTGTTGTAATCCTCGAGCAGCGCCAGCAGCGGATCCTGAACATCGGTGGCGTTGGCGGGGTAGAGGTCCATCACCAGACGCTCTTTAAAGCCAGCCACCGGCGCGAGGGCAAACAGCTGCGGCTTAACGTTCTGCTTGAGCTCAAAAACCATGCGCACGGTTTGCGGATCAAACTGGCCCACGCGGGCGGACTGAATAAAGGGGTCGTCATCGCGGATCTGCCCCCCCATGCCCTTCAGCACTGAGTTCAGGTTAACCCCTTCCAGATCCACCACCACCCGCTCCGGGTTACTGAGGGCAAACTGCCGGTATTTCAGCACATGATTCGATTCTACCGTGACGCGCGTGTAGGTCGATGCTGGCCAGACGCGAACAGCGACCACCCGCGCATCGGCAGCCAGCCCCACAGGGCTCACGCTCATTAACCACATGGCGCCCGCGCCCTGCAGCAGACGGCGACGGCTTAATCCAGAGTTGTTTCCCGACATGCCACTCCCAAGCAATAAAAACGCATTTGTACCCAAAACAAACAGATTGACCAGAAACTTTAACGAAAGGCATATAACCTGTCATCTATAAAAGGGTAAACATTCATTGACACCCTGCGCCGGGTCACATGTTTTTCGTGGCTTAGCCTAAAATTGGCACTTGCGTTTAACAGCAAAACAGAATAAAAATACAATAATTACGAATAATCATGCATTGAGGGTTTGTCATGGTGAAGGAACGTCGCACTGAACTGGTAGAAGGATTCCGCCATTCTGTTCCCTATATTAATGCCCATCGGGGAAAAACGTTTGTCATCATGCTGGGCGGCGAAGCCATTGAGCATGAAAATTTCTCAAATATTGTCAATGACATAGGATTATTGCATAGCCTGGGCATTCGCCTGGTCGTGGTCTATGGCGCCCGCCCGCAGATTGACGCTAACCTCGCCGAGCACCACCACGAGCCGGTCTATCACAAGCAGACGCGAGTGACTGACGCTAAAACGCTTGAGCTGGTTAAGCAGGCGGCGGGGATGCTGCAGCTGGAGATCACCGCCCGCCTGTCGATGAGCCTCAACAATACCCCGCTGCAGGGGGCCCATATCAACGTTGTCAGCGGCAACTTTATCATCGCCCAGCCGCTGGGCGTCGATGACGGCGTCGATTATTGCCACAGCGGACGCATTCGCCGCATTGACGAAGAGGCGATTCATCGTCAGCTCGACAGCGGCGCCATTGTCCTGATGGGGCCGGTCGCGGTGTCGGTCACCGGCGAGAGCTTTAACCTGACTTCGGAAGAGATCGCCACCCAGCTGGCCATCAAGCTGAAGGCGGAGAAAATGATCGGCTTCTGTTCGTCGCAAGGGGTTTACAACCAGGCCGGGGAAATCGTCTCCGAACTGTTCCCTAATGAGGCGCAGGCCCGCGTCGAAGAGCTGGAAGCGGACGAAGATTATAACTCCGGCACCGTGCGCTTCCTGCGCGGGGCCGTGAAGGCCTGCCGCAGCGGCGTGCGGCGCTGCCACCTGATCAGCTATCAGGAAAATGGCGCGCTGCTGCAGGAGCTGTTCTCACGCGACGGCATCGGCACCCAGATCGTCATGGAGAGCGCGGAGCAGATCCGCCGGGCGACCATCAACGATATCGGCGGTATTCTTGAGCTGATAAGCCCGCTTGAGCAGCAGGGCATCCTGGTGCGCCGCTCCCGCGAGCAGCTGGAGATGGAGATCGACAAATTCACCATTATTCAGCGCGATAACACCACTATCGCCTGCGCTGCCCTCTATCCTTTCCCGGAAGAGAAGATCGGCGAAATGGCCTGCGTGGCGGTGCATCCGGATTACCGGAGCTCGTCGCGGGGAGAGGTGCTTCTGGAACGTATTGCCGCTCAGGCCAGACAGATGGGACTGAGCAAGCTGTTCGTGCTAACCACCCGCAGCATCCACTGGTTCCAGGAGCGCGGCTTCACGCCGGTGGATATCGACCTGCTGCCGGAGAGTAAAAAGCAGATGTATAACTATCAGCGCCGGTCGAAGGTGCTGATGGCCGACCTCGCTTAAGCCCTTCTTCACCCTTTCTAACGGCCCGGGATAGCGCGACGCTTATCGCTTTATCCTGGGCCGGTCTCCCGCCACTCTTCGCGCCAGCACTCGTCTGCGGTACGCGGGCTAAATTCCTGGTTTCCGCGCAGACCATTTCTTTCTCGCTGGCTCACCGATATGCTACTGGCTGTCGACAGGACGTCGACTGGCGCCACGGCCGCCACCCGCCCTGCAAGGATCGCTGAAATAATGGAAACCAAACCGAACTGGCTGGTCAGACATATCAACCTCATTACCGCCACGGTCACCCTCTATCCGTGGTTGCTGATGATACTGCTCCTCTGGGATAACCAGCGCCATCATCAGCATGGTTATGCCGCACTCGGCGCCGCCATCGCGATATTATTCCTGCTGGCCCTGACGTCCGGCATGAATGTTCTCATCTCCTCGCTGGTGATTTTTGTTGCCCGCTGTTCCACCCCACCGCTGGCCAGCGGCGCGGCAGTCCGCTTTTTCGCGATGAATTCGATATCACTATTGTGGCTCGGACTGCTGGCCATATGACCTTAAAGCGCCCCTCCGTCATCATGATTCAGGCGAAACGCACGATAAATAATTCATTACGCTAAGGACAGATAATGACTAAGAAAAGGCAGCCCAACTGGGTGATCAGAAACATCAAAAACATCGTGCTGGTCATCTCCCTCTATCCCTGGGTACTGTTGCTGATAACGATGATGGCGGGTAGCGGAGGCCCCTCATCCGGTGCCATGGCGGCCGGGCTGATGGGGGTATTGCTGTTTATCGTCATGTCGATAGCCAACCTGATTATTTCACTGGTTGTTATCGTTATTGCCGATCTCTCAACGTCATCACTCCCCATGCGCTATGGGGCCTATTTTTGCGCCATGAACTCGATATCGGTGCTCTGGCTCATCCCCCTGGTCTTCAGCTACTGATTTTTCTGCCAGTCCGGGCAACGGGCTGCATTATTTTCCCATCGCCCGGATGCGGCCTCTCAGGGGGCTTCGCGCCCGGCGAAAATCTCCGCCAGGCCGCTGCGCCGCTCGGTTCGCGTCACAATGGCCTGGGAGAGCACCTGCTCGTCGGCATAGAGCGACAATCGCTGTTTCGCGCGGGTGATCGCCGTGTAGACCAGTTCGCGGGTCACCAGCGGGACGCTGCGCGCCGGCAGGATCAGCGCCGCATGTTCGAACTCGGAGCCCTGCGATTTATGCACGGTCATCGCCCAGGCGGTATCATGCTCCGGCAGGCGACTCGGTTGCACCGACTTGATGGTGCCGTCGGGCATCAGGAACCACACCCGCAGCTCGCCGTTGCGCTCCAGCGCTATCCCGATATCGCCGTTAAACAGCCCCAGCGCGCTGTCGTTGCGCGATATCATGATCGGTCGGCCGTCATACCAGCGGGAGTGGCGCGGCAGGGCGATCGCCCGCTGGCGGTTGAGCCGCTGCTCCAGCCGCTCATTGACGCCGCTCACGCCGTACGGCCCTTCACGCAGCGCGCACAGAAGCTGGAATTCGCTGAAAGCGGCCAGCATGGCCTGCGGTTCGGCCCGCTCGCGGCGCAGTTGCAGGTAGCGTTCATAGCCCTGCTGGGCCGCGCCGAGCATGGCCTCGTACTCTTCGGTCGTGCTGAGGGGATGAAGCGCGATGTCGTCAAACGGCTGGCGCAGCGTGGCCTTCACCTCCGCGCGCGCGCCAGCATTCACCGCCCGCGCCAGGCTCCCGATGCCGGAGTGACTGCCGAAGCGATAGCTCTTTTGCAGCAGGCACAAGCTGTCTCTCAGCGCGCCAGCGATAGCCCCCTCGCCCGCCGGCACCGGCGAACCGGTCAGCCGGGTCAGCTCCTGCGCCCGCGCGACAGTGTAGCCCGAGCTCGCCCAGGCGCAGATATCCCCCAGCACCGCCCCCGCTTCCACGGAGGCCAGCTGGTCGCGATCGCCGAGGAAAATCACCCGCCCGTGGGCCGGCAGCGCGTCGATAAGCCGCGACATCATCGGCAGGTCAATCATCGAGGCTTCATCCACGACCAGCACATCCAGATGCAGCGGGTTGCCGGCGTGATAGCGCATGCGCTGGCTGCCGGGCTGGGCGCCCAGCAGACGATGCAGCGTGCTGGCCTCGGTGGGAATTAACGCTTTCTGCGCGTCGGTCAGCGGCAGCTTTCTCAGCGCCGCGCCCAGCGATTCGGTCAGGCGCGCCGCCGCTTTCCCCGTCGGTGCCGCCAGGCGAATACGACAGCGTGGACTGTCGTCAATCTGGATCAGCGCCGCCAGAAGCTTCGCCACGGTGGTGGTTTTCCCGGTCCCGGGACCGCCGGAGATCACCGAGATACGGCGAGTCAGCGCCACCGCCGCGGCCACTTTTTGCCAGTCGGTTTCGCCAGTGGCGGGAAACAGCGCATTTAGCGTTGACGCCAGCCGCGCCTCATCCATCTCCAGCACCCGGTTGGCTTCGTTAAAGAAGCGGGCGACGGTCAGCTCGTTGCGCCACATCCGGTTCAGATAGAGCCGGTCGCCGCACAAAATCATCGGCGCCGGAGCATCGCCGCAGCTCACCGCCGACGAAGCGAGCAGCAGCGCGGGCCAGTCCTCCGGCGCGCCGGCTTCGGCCAGCAGCCGATCGCGGATCTCCCCCGCTTTTCCGCTCAGCGCCTCGTCGCCGCTCAACCGCGACAGCGGCAGGCAAACGTGCCCCTCGCCAGCATCCCGGCTCAGCAAGGCCGCCGCCAGCATGACCGCCGGCGGGTCGTTTTGCGCCACCATCAGGGCAAACTGGACGTCCAGCGGCCGCAGCAGACGCTGCTCCACCGCCGCCAGCAGTAATTGTTCGAAAGTCATGAGGTCTCCTCCTGAGTTTCTCCGGCAAAAAGCTGATCCAGACCGTCAATCAGCGGTCTCACCGGCCGGGTGGTGAAGATCCCCTGCCCCCCCTCCTGCCCGTCCATGCCGCGCAGGAAAAGATAAATCACGCCGCCGAAGTGGCGGTCATAGTCATAATCGGCCAGCCGGTGGCGCAGATAGCGGTGCAGCGCCAGGCTGTACAACTGATACTGCAGATCGTAGCGGTGGGCACGCATCGCCTGCTCCATTGCCGGCCGGGTGTAGGCCTCGCGGTCTTCCCCCAGCCAGTTGGATTTGTAATCCAGCAGGTAATAACGGCCTTCGTGGCGGAAGACCAGATCGATAAAGCCCTTCAGCATGCCACGCACCTGGCGGAAATCCAGCGGTGGCGTGTCGGCGGAGAGGGGATCGTACTGGCGGATAAGCGCGTCAAGGCGCTCCGCCGTCAGCAGCTGAGCGATAGGCAGATAAAACGCCATCTCCACCTGTTTATCCCGCGCCGCAAGCTGATTGAGCGCAATATCCGCTCCCGGCAGGCGAGTCTTCAGCACGCCCCCCAGCCAGTCGGTCAGCACCGGCGCCCACTGCGCGTCAAACCCGCTCAGCTGCAGCTTCTCCGCCATCCACCCGTCCGGCACCGGCTGGGTGAAGTCCAGCTCCTCAAACAGGCTGTGCAGGAAGGTCCCCGGCGCGGCGCCGCGCGGAAACTGGTGCGGAGTCAGCTGCGGCTCTTCCACGACTTCGCCGACGCCGGCGGCATCGACATCCAGACGCGGCAGCAGATCCTGCCCGCCGCTGAAACCATGCTGTTGCAGTCCGGAGTAGCTGGTCACCCGCCAGTCGTCGGCGATGCGGCGCTGCAGCTCGCGCGCCGACAGCGGGGGGATGGTCGCCGCGGGCGCCTGCCACGGGGTCAGATCCAGCTCGCCCGGTCTCTGTAATGCAATATCGCCATGACAGAAGTCCGCCAACCGCGCGGCCAGCCCGGCGGCGTCCATGGCTTCGCCCGCCTGCAACAGCCGCCCCAGCGCGCTGAGGTGGAAATCGCTGTTGCCGGATTTCCGGCTGCTGAGCGGCGCCACGCCGAGGCTGCAGTGCCAGACCGCACGGGTCAGGGCGACGTACAGCAGGCGCAGATCTTCCGCCAGCCGTTCCGCCTCCGCCAGCTCGAGACTGGCCTCATCCTGGCCCAGATCCAGTACCGCCGCGAACGTCTCGCGATCGTGGTAGAACGCCTGGTCCTGTTTACGAAACCGGGCGATAAACGGCAGCCAGACCAGGGGGTACTCCAGCCCTTTTGACTTGTGAATGGTGACAATTTGCACGAGGTGCTTATCGCTTTCGAGACGCATCTGCTGGCTGGCGGCGTTGCTGTCCGGCTCGGCGATATGCTGCGCCAGCCAGCGCACCAGGGCATGCTCGCTTTCCAGCTGGCTGGCCGCCTCCTGCAGCAGTTCGCTGATATGCAGAATGTCGGTTAAGCGCCGCTCGCCGCCGCGGGTCGCCAGCAGATTCTCGGCGATATGCCGGGCCGTCATCAACGCCCGCAGCATCGGCATCACTCCGCGCTGACGCCAGATCTGGCGGTATTCGCTGAACTCTTCCACCAGCGCGTCCCACGCCTGCTCATCCTGGTTCAGGTTTTCAATATCCAGCGCGGTCAGGCCAAACATCGAGGTCGCCAGCGCGCTGCGCAGGGTATTTTCCCGCTCCGGGGCCAGCACCGCCTGCAGCAGCCAGAGCAGCTCCTGGGCCTCCAGCGTCTCGAAAACGCTGTCGCGGTTGGAGAGGTAGACCGAGGGGATGCCCAGCGTCTGCAGCGCTTCACGCACCTGCGCCGCCTCCAGCCGGTTGCGCACCAGCACGGTGATATCCGAGGCCTGCACCGGGCGCGAGGTTTCCCCGCGCCACAGCAGCGCGCGCCCCTGCTGACCGGCGCTCAGCCAGTCGCGGATCTGCGTGGCGCAGAGCTGCGCCATAAACGTTTGGTAATCGCCAGACCCGACGGTGTCGCCGGGCATCAGCCAGACGTTCATCGCCGGTACGTCCGCCGCGTCAACGGTAAAGCGCAGCCCCTGATTCTTTGCCGCCGCCTTCACCGGCAGGAACGGGATCTCACGAAACATGAAGGGGTTATCGCTGAGGCCGAACAGCCGGTTGACGCTGCCCACCATGCCCGGCGATGAGCGCCAGTTGGTATCGAGGGTGTAGTGCGCGGCAACGTCGCCGCGCGCTTTCATATAGGTAAAGATATCGGCGCCGCGAAAGGCGTAGATGGCCTGCTTCGGATCGCCGATCAGCAGCAGCGCCGTCTCCGGCTGCCGGCGCCAGATGCGGCGAAAAATCCGGTACTGCTGGGGGTCGGTGTCCTGAAATTCATCGATCATCGCCACCGGAAAACGCTGGCGAATGGCGCTGGCCAGCGTCTCGCCGCTGTCGCCGCGCAGCGCCTCGTCAAGCCGGCTGAGCATATCGTCAAACCCCAGCTCGCCGCGGCGGCGCTTTTCGCGGGCGACCGCATCGCGGATCTCGACCATCGCTCTCGCCAGCACCAGATCGGTGAGCGTCAGCGAGGAGGCCAGCAGCGACTCCACGGCGCTAAACAGGGGATGCACCGGTGGTTCGCCACCGGCTTTGGTGCGCTCGAGCAGAAACGACTGGGCAAATTTCTCCAGCGCGTCGGGCAGCTGGTAGCTTAACGTCTCTTCCTGCGCCCAGGCGTTCACTTTCTCAAGCCATTTGCCCTGGTTGCCACGATTGTATTTCCGCCGGTCGAGCCCGGAGTTTTCCAGCACGCCTTCGATCTCGCTCACCTGCTCGCGCCACTGCTGCTTGAGCGAGTCAATGCGGGCGATGATCTGCTGATGGCGTTCGGCCAGCGTCTCGTCGGGGGCCGGCGGCGACTTAAGCTGCGGCGCTTCGCCCTGCAGCCAGCGGTCAAGAGACTTCAGCAGATCGCGCGGCCCTTTCCAGACGTCGTGGATCACCGCCGCGATATCGCGGGTCAGCGGATAGCAGTGGCGGCGCCAGAAGTCAGCGCAGGCCTGATAGCGCAGGCGGGATTCATCCTCGATCAGCTGCTGCTCGAACAGCATGCCCGACTCGAAGGCGTTAAGGCTCAGCATCCGCTGGCAAAAGCCGTGGATGGTGAAAACCGCCGCCTCGTCCATCTGCCTTTCGGCCAGCAGCAGCGTCTTCGCGGCGTCGTCTTTGTCGGCGATCTCCGCCAGCAGCGAGCTGTAGAGCGGGTTGTCGGATTCGCCGCGCAGGCAGGCGATGCGCAGTTCGTGGATGTTGCTGCGGATACGCCCGCGCAGCTCTTCGGTCGCCGCCTCGGTAAAGGTCACCACCAGCAGCTCTTCGACACTGATAGCGCGGGAATAGGCGGACTCGCCGCCCAGCCCCAGCAGCAGCCGCAGATACAGCGCGGCGATGGTAAAGGTTTTTCCGGTGCCCGCAGAGGCTTCTATCAGGCGCTCGCCCCTCAGGGGCAAGCGCAGGGGATCCAAAGACTCAGCGGTGTCGGTCATTCATTCTCTCGCATCAGGGGTAAGGATTGCTGCAATGCGCTGACGTTTTCCCACACTTTGCCGCCTTTCGGCTGGGCATAGTCCGCTTTGCCATTCTGGCTACCGGAAATCTGGGACAATATCGTCATGCCCTGCGGATCCACCACCGTCTGATGGAAGAAGTCGGCAAGTTTTTGCGGCGTCAGCAGTTTAATCTGAGCCACTACTTTATCACGTGAATCAAAACGCATATTACCGCGATCGAAATCTTTGCTCAGTTTCGAGGCTTCATCGCCCAGCGTCTGCGGCGCCTGCAGCATCTGGCTTATCACCGCCTGCTGGAGCTGAGCAAACTCTTCCGGCTTCATCGCCCGCAGCTTCGCCTCCGCGGTGGGAAAGAAGGCCTGGAACCGCTGCCAGAGGAAGGCCGGCTGCTTATCGCTACTCTGCAGCAGGAAGCCCATGCCCCACTGGCGCCCCACGTTCATCGGGAAGGCAAAGACCGCATAGCCGAGCTGCTCTTCGGTACGCAGCTGGTTGTAGAACCACGGCTGAATAATCTGCCCCAGCAGGGTGCTGGCGGCGGTGCTGCTGAACTCATCCACGTTGGGCGGCGCGAACACCGCGGCCAGCGCGGAGTCGGTGCTGTTGCCCGCTTTGTTGAAGATCGCCAGCTGCTGCCGGTTCACCACCACGTCTTTATTGCGGCACCATTCGTTGCCGTCAGCGCCCAGCTGCTGCTGGATCTGGCGGGCCAGCGTCGTGGCGGCATCGGCGGTCATATTGCCGATCACCATCAGTTCAGGACGCCCCTTGGTTTTCAGGTTGGCGCGGTAGTCGAGCACCTCTTTAAGAGTGATGGAGGGCAGCAGCGCCCGGCGCACTTCGCGCTGGAAGTACGGCACCTGGGAGACCATCTGGATCGGCATTATCGCCTGATCGTAGGCTTTGCCTTTCTCGGCGGAGTCCATCATCTGCGCATACCAGGATTTGGCCTGCTCCAGCTGTTCCTCGGTCGGCGTATAGCTGAAGTATCCCTGCAACAGATCGCTGAACAGTGCCGGAAGGTGCTGGGTATAGCCGTTGGCATTAACCATTAATCCGTTATTAGCGCCGGTGGAGAACGAAATGCCGCCGACCGCCGCCTGGTTACTGAGCTGGTCGAGGGCGATGCCGGCGAGATAATCGTTGAGGGCAAACATCACCTGCCGGCGAGCGCTGTCCATCGCCTGGGGGTTACGCAGCACCAGGGAGATATCCGCCTTCGGCTCGCTGGCAAAATACTGGCTCGGGGCATACACCACCCGCAGCGTCGGTTCATCAAGGATCAGCTGCGGATGCGGCCAGGCTTTATCGCTTTTGATGAGGGTGAAATCATCCGGAATATAGGGGTTGAGCACCGGCAGCTGTAGCTGGATGGCCTGCGATTTTTGCTGCCAGTCAGCGAACGTCTGCTCGCTAATCTTATCCACCTGATACGGCGCATCGACAAAATAGGCCGTCTTGTTATGCGGCTCCTGGGGGCTGATATACCAGATACGGGCGTTCTGCGGGGTCATCATCGCCAGCCGATCTTTGATCGCCTGCGGGTCGTACTGGTCGGCAATATTCACCACGTCCAGCGCATGCTCGACCGGCACCCGGATCATGGTATCCGCCAGCCATTCCACGTAGTCCATGTCGCGGTTGATCGACGGATAGCGGAAATCCAGCGCCAGCACATGCGCCAGTTCGTCGAAGTACCGTTTGTCGATGCCCTGAGTACGCAGGAGGTCGAGATAGCTGAAAATGGCCGCCGTCACTTCGTCGCGGTGCGCCAGGCCTTTATCGGTGAGGGTAGCAGAGATCGCCAGTACGCCGCTGTTGCCGTTTACCACCGGATCGGAATCGGCGCGGATACCTTCCGCCAGCCCCTGCTTTTGCAGCCAGTCGGAGAGCGTGCCCGGGCTGCGGTTGCCGATGAGATAGGTGACCAGCTCATCGGTTTTGCTGCGGAAGCGATCGCTGTTGTTGTCGATGCGAAACTCGACGCGCAGCACTTTGCGCGGCATCGCCGGCACATAGTGAATAATGATGCCTTTTTGCGCATCCGTTACCACCGGGACGGTAATTTCCGGCCTGCTGATCTGACGATTCGGCACGCGGCCAAAGGTGTCAGCAGCCATCCGCGCCAGCGCCGGCAACGGCTTGTTGCTGTAGATCACCGCTTTCATCAGGTTGGCGGAGTACCAGCTATCGCGGAAGGTATGCAGCGCATCAAGTACCGGGCTGCCGGGCTTATCGCTGAGCGTCTCGAGGTTACCACCGGAGAAGTGGGCCGCCGGGTGGGCCGGGTTGATGGTCTCCGCGCTGACCTGGGCCATGCGCATCCCGTCTCGCGTCCGGGCCATCGTCAGCTCGGCGTTGACCGCGTTACGTTCGCGGTCGGCATATTTTTTATCCAGCAGCGGCGCGGCGATGGCGTCGGCCAGGCGGTCTACGGCCCCGTCCAGCGCATCATTTTCCACTTCGAGATAAAACGCGGTGCGGTAAGGCGCGGTGCTGGCGTTATGGCTGCCGCCGTGCAGTTTAAGAAACTCTGCAAGGCTGTCAGGCTGGGGATATTTTTGCGACCCCATCAGCGTCATATGTTCCAGAAAATGCGCCAGCCCCTGATGATCGGCCGGATCCTGCAGGGATCCCACCGGCACCACCAGCGCCGACAGCGATTTCACCGCCTGCGGATCGGAAACCAGCAGCACGACCATGTCGTTATCAAGGCGGATCGCCTGATACTGACGCGTATCTTTTTCGCTTTTGCGGATCGTCTCCTGAATCGGCTGCCATCCGGTGTCGGCCTGACTAAACGGCGCCCAGAGGGCGGCCAGCACAACAAAAACCTTGAACCATAAACTGCGGGGCATTCACGAACCTCATCATTAACAAACTTGCGCTGCACAGCGTGCAGCCTTTTATGTCCATCAGTCCGTGATACGTTGCGCATAATAAATGAACCGCCATTCACTGCGCAATTTTTATACTATTTAAATTTGTGTGGACTGATGGTAACGATATAGCGGTAACAGATAACGCTGCGTCTGAGCAATAATTTCTTCGTAATGCGCCGGCTCCAGCGAACGCCACAGGCGTTGATACCAGATATCGGCGCCCTCCCCGCTGACCACCATGTTACCTTCGTAGGTCTGCAGGAATTTGCTCCGCGCTTTCTGCTGCGTCTCTTCGTCCATTAAGATGACATCCTTTTCGGCGTCGTAACAAGCTTTCAGCCAGGCGCCACCACTTTCCGGCAGCAGCAGCAGCGGCTGCGACATCCCCAGCAAATAGCCATCCACCAGCGCATTAAGGTACGCCTGCGCCTCGGCGGGCGCCAGCGCCGGGAAGCGCCACTCTCCCTCTTTCCGTACAAACAGCCGGCTCTCGCCGGTGCCGCCGCTGGCACAGTAGACAAGGTGTTCCAGCCAAAGTTGCATCCCCTGGGAGACGCTCAGCAGCGAAGGCCGCCAGCGCAGCAGACCGTCCGGCTGCACCTGCTGCAGCCAGCCGGTCAGGTTCACGCCGCCGCACTGCAGATCGATCTCCATGCTCTGCGCCTGCTGGCGCTCGGCCATCACCCGCTCGGCCAGCGCCTGCATCTCCAGGCGCTGCGTCTCCCAGACCAGCTCGCCAAAGGCGCCATACGGTAGCTCGCCGGCGGCGCGGAAGCGGCGGAACATGGCTGAGACGTCCTGCTCCTCGATAAGCGTATTGAGCAGTTGCTGATTCAGTTGATAACGGCTCAGCCCTTCAAGAGTGAAGGGCTCGTCGTCTGGAATATCGTCCTCTTCGGCGCGGAAATTGACCCGCAGACGCTGCTGAAAGAACGCGCGAACCGGGTGCTGCCAGAAGCGTAAGAGCTGCTCGAACGGCAGGCTGTCAATCGGCGGCGCGGTGAGCGGCTGTATAAAATCGCTATGCGCCTCTCCCTGCTGGCCGGCGGCGGCCAGCCATTCACGAGCGTAGCTCTTGTTCTCGTCTTCCTGGAAATTAGCGACGTCGAACGGCATGCGCGTATGCAGATGGGTGATATGGGCTTTGACCCGGGCTTCGCTGGCGTCGCAGTCAAGCTCTTCGTCGCCAGCGAGACAGTGGCTCTGGCCGATATAATCCACCAGCTCCTGCACCAGCACCGAGGGAAAGCGCTCGCTGTTGTCCTGAATCGAACGGCCGATGTAGCTGATATACAGCGTCTGTTCGGCGGACATCAGCGCTTCGAGGAACAGATAGCGGTCATCATCGCGCCGGCTGCGGTCGCCGCGCTGCGGCTTCTGGCTCATTAAATCAAAGCCCAGCGGCGGCAGCGTTCGCGGATAAACCCCGTCGTTCATCCCCAGCAGGCAAACCACTTTGAAAGGAATAGAGCGCATCGGCATCAGGGTGCAGATGTTGACCGGGCCAGCAAGAAAGCGCTGGCTGATCCGCTGCTGATCGAGACGCTGGGCCAGCTCATCGCGCAGTAGCGTCAGCGGCACCTGGTCGCCATACTGTGCTTCCAGACCGCTATCAATAACCGCCAGCCACTGTTGCTCAATCAGCGCCAGCGCCGCTTCGGTCTCGCTGTCCGGCAGGAAAAAGTCATTCAGCAGATCGCGACAGACCGGCAGCCACTCCGCCAGCGGCCGCTGCTGGGCAAGGCCGCGTCGCCACAGATTAAGCTGCATCAGTAGCGACGCGAGGTTGCCCACCAGTTCGGCGATCAAACCGCTGGATTCGTCATACGGCAGCACCGACTGCCACTCTCCCTCGCGGCTGTCCATCGCGTAGCCCAACAGCATACGGGTGAGGCCGAACCGCCAGGTATGCTGCCCGGTCGCTGGCAGGTCCAGTTCGCGGACGTTGTCGTCATCCATTCCCCAGCGGACGCCGGACTCGTTCACCCACTGGCGCAGGTAGCGCAGCCCTTCTTCCGTGATATTAAAGCGCGCCGCCAGCACCGGCACGTCCAGCAGCGCCAGCACATCTTCGCTGGCGAAGCGGCTGTCCGGCAGCGAGAGCAGCGTGATAAACGCCTGCAGCACCGGGTGCGACTCGCGGGCGCGACGGTCGGAGATCGCCCACGGCAACCAGCGATCGCCGCTGGCCGCGCCAAACACCGCCTGAATATAGGGACTGTAGCTGTCGATATCCGCCACCATGACGATGATATCCCGCGGCGTGAGCGTCGGATCCGCCTCCAGCATCGCCAGTAGCCGATCGTGCAGAACCTCCACTTCGCGCTGCGGACTGTGGCAGACGTGAATGCTCAGGCTGCGGTCATCCAGCGCCAGCGGACGTTTGTCGCGACTGTGGGCGAACGCCTCTGCGCTCTGCCCGGCCACCGCCGCGTTGCGCAGTTCGAGGATATCCGATTGCAGGTTATGCAACAGGTTATCGGGGGCAATATCGACAAAGGCGTCCAGCTCCTCATAGCGCTCCAGCCCCGCCAACAGGTAGATATAATCGCGCCCCAGTTTGCCCCAGGAGGCGAGCAACGGGTTGCCGACATCCTGTTCCCCAGCGTCATTAAACAACCCCGGCGCCTGCTCGGTGTCGCGAAACAGGGGTAGCGCGCGTGCCTCGCGGTGATGGCGCCGCTGGCGCGACAGCAGCTTCGCCAGGAACGCCGGATCCTTAATGTCTCCCCAGTAGTAGCGGCAGGGGTTGGTAAACAAGACATAGACATCGACATGCTTACCCAACGCCTGCAGCGCCTGAAGATAGACCGGCGGCAGCGCGGAAATCCCGCAGATGAAGACGCGCGACGGCAGCCCGGCGGGCGGTTCGTCCGCTTTTTCCAGGGTACTGATAAAGCGCTGGTAGAGATTGGCGCGGTGCCACTGCGGCTGCCCCAGCTCGGCGGTGTATCTCACCAGCGCCTGCCACAGCGGCGCCTGCCACTGCTGGGCATCGCCGAGACCTTCCACCCGCTGGCCGGCCTCCCAGCGCATCAGCCACTCCGGGCGATAGACGAGGTACTGGTCATAGAGGTCCGCCACCCGGGCGGCGAGTTGAAACAGCTTGCGCTTGTCGCCGTCATCGCTCAGATACTGGCGCAGCAAGATAAAATCGTCTTCCTCCAGGTGCTGCGGCAGGAGGGTCATCAGCTTCCAGCTCATGCTCTGCTTGCTGAAGGCGCTTTCGCCAGGAATATCTTTCAGGACGCGCACAAACATGTCCCAGATAAAGCTCGCCGGCAGCGGGAACTCGATATTGGCGGCAATTCCGAAGCGCGAGGCCAGGGTCATCTGCAGCCACTGCGCCATACCGGTACTCTGCACCAGCACCATTTCGGCCTGAAAAGGGTCATCCAGCCGCTGGCGCTCGACGATAAATTCCATCAACGCCTCGAGAACATCCAGCCGGTTTGAGTGGTATACCCTTAACATAATTGCTCCTGACTACTGACTAACCGGGCAATGCAGCCGGGTCATCTGCACCCGCTTGGCAACGGGCATACTGATCGTTACCGTGATGCTGACACATCTTTGCGTCGATGTCTGCATACGGCTTACCTGCCCGCGAGCCGGCGAGGGCGGCGCGGAGAGCTGGCTATAGCGCCACGCGTCGCGCCACAGCTGACGGGTCTGGTTCAACTGGACAATTCCTTGCGCCATTCCGCGCTGATAGCCGCCCAGCGCGGTGACCGTCAGCACCATCAGCGCCATCGCCAGCACCGTCTCCGGCAGGCTAAACCCCCGCTGATGCTTCAGGGCATTTGACATAAGCTCACCTCCCTGAGCGGGCAAAAATCGCTCCAGCCGTGGGCGGAAAAACGCACCTGCCCGCCGCGCACCTCGCCGGACTGCCAGACCTGCACCTCGCCGCTGGCGCTGCTGAGCAACAGTGAACCGTCGCCGAAGATACGCAGGCAGGCGCGCCAGCCCTGCGGCGTCTGCTCCCGGCAGGCCAGCGGCAGCTGCGCCGACCAGGCCTGTTGTTTTCCCCACTGCAGCGCCGAATGGGCTATCGCCGTATCGCGGATCGCCTGCGTTTCGCTGGCGGTTTGCGCCAGCAGCGCCCGCTGCTGCAGGTTAAGCCCCTCGAGTAACAGGCTGCCGAGGGTCAGCAACAGGAGCACCATCAGCAGCGACGACATTCCACGCTGACGGCTCACAGGTTATACCCCGTCACCCGCTGCTCAACCTCGCTCGTCAGGCCCCTCTGTTGCGCGGAGCGCGCCGCCAGCGTCACGCTCAGCTCCGGCGCGAAGCCCGAGGTGACCTGACGTTGTACCGAGAAGCGCGTCACCACGATGGCGGCCGGGTTGGTGATTTTCTCCCATCCGCCCCCGCGGCAGTCGCTGGCCCCGCGCAAGGTCTCCAGCGCGCCGTCGCGCAGGCGAAAGCCGGTGCTCTCCGCCGCTGCCGCGGGGGAGGTTTCCCATCTCCCGTTGCTGTTCGCATCCCAGCGCACAATCAGACACTCGCCATCAGCGGCTAGCTCCAGCCCGGCTCCGCCGCACGCTCCCCGGCAGTACCCGGCGCGCTGGAGATGTTTTCCCACGGCATGCACGCGCTGCCACAGCTCGTTCTCCAGGGCCAGCTGTTCGCCCTGGCGCAGAATATGACGCTGCAGGGCAGGCAGAAAACGGCAGGCCCCCATCAGCAGCAGCGAGCCGATGGCCATGGCGATAAGCGCCTCCGCCAGGGAAAATCCTCGACTGTTCACTGACACCCTCCTGCGCTGTCACTGCGGCATAAACGAATCCGCCCCCAGTGTGAGATCACAATACTCCAGCTGCCGGCCGCGCTCTGCAGCCGCAGATTCCCCGCCCAGGCGGTGCTACGCAGACCATAAAACCCCAGACCAGGCGTAACGCCAGCCAGCGTGATCCCCGGCCAGCGCGGGCGCAGCGTGAAGGATGTCCCCGAGGCGCATTCCGGCCCCTCCCCCTCCGCGCTCAGGCACCAGCCCACTTCGTCCTGGCCGACGCGAAGCACGCGGTCCCGGTTGTACGCGTTGGCGTCATCGCGCAGAAAGAGCAGAAAATCCCGCACCTGGACGGCGGTTTGCCACAGTTGTTGCTGTTGCTGCCAGCGCTGCCAGCCGTACAGGCCGCCGACGCTGAGGATCATCATCAGTGTCAGCGTTACCAGGGTTTCCATCAGGGTGTAGCCATGTTCTCTGTTCATGGCGTCGAGTATGCCGCGGCGGTTGACCCTGGCGCGACGACGGAAAATAGCTTTCCCGGCCAGATACGCAAAAAAGGTTTGCATACTCGACAGAGGAACATTTTTTTGCGAGCGTCTACCCAACTTCGCCCACCGCAACCGCCGGGGGGGCAGTGGGCAGGCTGAAGCGACCTTATCCCTGTGGCTATGGAGATAGCCTCCATTCTGATGGTGCAAAAGGCATAAAAAAACCGGCGCCATCGGGCGCCGGTTGGTCATCTCTGCAGGGGAGGGTTAAATCGCCACCGGCGCTTTAATGCCCGGGTGCGGATCGTAACCTTCAATCTCGAAGTCTTCAAAACGGTAGTCGAAAATCGACGCCGGTTTGCGTTTGATGACCAGCTTCGGCAGCGGACGCGGTTCGCGGCTCAACTGCAGGTTGGTCTGCTCAAGATGGTTGCTGTACAGATGGGTGTCGCCGCCGGTCCAGACGAAATCACCGACCTGCAGATCGCACTGCTGCGCCACCATATGCACCAGCAGCGCGTAGCTGGCGATATTGAACGGCAGGCCGAGGAATACGTCACAGGAGCGCTGATACAGCTGGCAGGAGAGCTTGCCGTCAGCGACGTAGAACTGGAAGAAGGCGTGGCACGGCGCCAGCGCCATTTTATCCAGCT
This sequence comes from Klebsiella sp. X1-16S-Nf21, assembly GCF_002837615.1. Lineage (NCBI taxonomy): Bacteria > Pseudomonadati > Pseudomonadota > Gammaproteobacteria > Enterobacterales > Enterobacteriaceae > Klebsiella > Klebsiella sp. X1-16S-Nf21. The sequence goes on along the minus strand of NZ_PJDK01000019.1, from coordinate 26,458 downwards.
CGCCGACGTTCCACGCCGAGACGATGATCCGGCGGGAGTCCGGGTCGTTTTTCAGTTGGTTCATCACCGTGGTGATCTGGTCGATATGACGACCGTCCGGCGCAGGCCAGGAACGCCACTGTTTGCCGTAGACCGGCCCCAGGTCGCCATTTTCATCTGCCCACTCGTCCCAGATGGTGACGTTGTTGTCGTGCAGATAGGCGATGTTGGTGTCGCCCTGCAGGAACCACAGCAGTTCATGGATGATGGAGCGTAAATGACAGCGCTTGGTGGTCACCAGCGGGAAGCCTTCCTGCAGGTTAAAACGCATCTGATGGCCGAAAATAGAGATCGTGCCAGTGCCGGTGCGGTCATTTTTTGGCGTGCCCTCGGTGAGCACTTTCTGCATCAAATCAAGATACTGTTTCATGGTTCCTCAAGAATTCTGTTGCTGCGGACGATGGCGGTAAGCCCAAACCATCATGATGATACCCGCAAGCACCATCGGGATCGAAAGAATCTGCCCCATGCTGATGTACTGCACCCAGCCGCCGGTGAACTGGGCGTCGGGCTGGCGGAAGAATTCCACGATGATGCGGAACAGGCCGTAGCCAATCAGGAACAGACCGGAAACGGAGCCGGTCGGGCGCGGTTTACGGATAAACAGGTTCAGGATCAGGAACAGCACCACGCCTTCCAGCGCCAGCTCGTACAGCTGCGACGCGTGACGCGGCAGCGCGCCGTAGGTATCGAACAGCGATTGCCATTCCGGATGCGTCGGCAGCAGCGCCAGGTCTTCGGCACGGGAGCCCGGGAAAATCATCGTGTAGTGGAAGCTCGGGTCCACGCGGCCCCACAGCTCACCGTTGATGAAGTTGCCCAGACGTCCGGCGCCAAGGCCAAACGGGATCAGCGGCGCGATAAAATCGGAGACCTGGAAGAAGGTGCGTTTGGTGCGTCTGGCGAAGATAATCATCACCAGGATCACGCCGATCAGGCCGCCGTGGAACGACATGCCGCCGTCCCAGACGCGGAACAGATACAGCGGATCGGCAAGAAATACCGGCAGGTTGTAAAACAGCACGTAGCCGATACGGCCGCCCAGGAAGACGCCGAGGAAGCCCGCGTAGAGCAGGTTTTCCACTTCATTTTTCGTCCAGCCGCTGCCCGGACGATTCGCCCGACGGGTGGCCAGCCACATCGCAAAGACAAAGCCCACCAGGTACATCAAACCGTACCAGTGGAGGGAGACCGGGCCTAGAGAAAAAATGACCGGATCGAACTCCGGAAAATGCAGGTAGCCACTATTCATCTGTCACCATAAAGACTTGTTATTCCGCCGAAAGTGGACAGCGGTGATGATCTATGCCCGATAAAAACGGGCACGCCGAAGGAGGCGAATCATAGCATAAGCCTGGAGTGCGATCCGCGCCGAACGTGTAAAAGATATGTATACGGATGCTAACAGAATGCCGTTTTCCCGGCGGTACCCTATTTTGCCGGATGGTGCGAGCAGAGGATCCCCGGGTTACGGCTTACGCCTCACCCGGGCTACCGCTACCGCCCGCCGCGGATCAGGCCGCCGAGACCGCGACGCTCCATAAAGGCCGCCACCTGATGGCGCACCTCAGCGGTCATCTGGGCATCAAGGCTGCGACGCGACAGCTCCTGCGCCTCTTCGATATCAATGCGGCGCAGCAGATATTTCACCCTCGCCACCGAGCGGCCGTTCATCGACAGATGGCGATAACCGAGGCCGATAAGGATCGTCACGCACATCGGGTCGCCCGCCATCTCGCCGCACAGTCGCAGATCGATGCCAAAGCGCTCCGCGTCATGGGCGATCATCGCCAGCGCCCGCAATACCGCCGGATGCAGGCTGTCATACATGCTGGCGACCCGGGTATTGTTGCGGTCGACGGCCAGCAGGTACTGGGTCAGGTCGTTCGTCCCTACCGAGATAAAATCGATCCGACTGGCCAGCTGCGGCAGCATAAAGACCATCGACGGGACCTCCAGCATCACCCCCAGGCGCGGACGTGGGATGGCGTAGCCGATCATCTCTTCCACTTCCCGGCTGGCGCGGTCGATCAGCCGACGGGCCTCATCCACCTCCTCCAGACTGGTCACCATCGGCAGCAAAATGCTGAGGTTGCCGGTGGCGGCGTTGGCGCGCAGCATCGCCCGCACCTGGATCAAAAAGATCTCCGGCTGATCGAGGGTGATGCGGATCCCGCGCCAGCCGAGGCACGGGTTCTCTTCGCTGATCGGCATATACGGCAGCTGTTTATCCGCGCCGATGTCCAGGGTACGCAGGGTCACCGGTTTGCTGTTAAACATCTGCAGCATGCCCTGATACTGGGCGACCTGCTCCTCTTCAGAGGGGAAGCCGCTCTGCAGCATAAAGGGAATTTCGGTACGGTAGAGGCCAATGCCGTCAACAAAGCTGCCGAGCTTCTCTTCGTGCTCCGGGCTTAAGCCGGCGTTGAGCATGACTTTCACCCGCTCGCCGCTTTTCAGCTCCGACGCGCGCTGGAGATCGTCCTCCGCCAGGCGGCTGAGCTCGTTCTCTTCGCTAATAAGGCGCTGATATTCCTGCAACAGGACAGGTTCGGGATCCACCAGCAGCTCACCGCGATAGCCATCGACAATCAGCGTATGGCCATGCAGCAGAGAGGGCTGGATATCGGCGCCCATCACCGTCGGGATCCCGAGGGCGCGTACCATAATGGCGGCATGGGAGTTGGCGGCGCCATCGCGCACCACCACACCGACCAGACGATCCTGCGGCACTTCGGCGAGGGTGGTGGCCGACAGCTCGTCCGCCACGAGGATAATGCGCGCCGGCCAGGTGTTGGGCCCCTGAATGCTGTCGTCGAGATGGAACAGCAGACGCTGACCCAGGGTACGCAGATCGCCGGCCCGCTCTTTCAGATAACCGTCGCTGAGCGCGGCAAACTGTTCGGCGAACTTCTCAATGATCTTTTTGACCGCCCACTCGGCCACCGCGCCTTTGTCGACTTCGGCAAACAGCTCGCGACGCAGGCGGGCGTCGGAGAGGAGGTGCGAGTAAAGATCGAAGATCGCCGCCGTCTCTTTTTGCGCGCCGGCAGCATAGCGTTTGCTGTAGCGACGAAATTCGTTAGCCGCCTCTTCCAGCGCGCCGGTCAGGCGTTCGCGTTCCGAGGCGGTGTCCAGCGTCGAGGCTTCATACACCTGCTCCATCAGCGGCAGGCTGACGTCCATCCAGCCCTCGGCGATCGCCACCCCGGAAGAGGCCGGGAGGGCGCGAATGCGCGTCTGACGATACTGGCCGAACAGGGCGTTCAGCTGGGACTGGGAGAGGATCGCCGCCATCTGGGTGGCGAGGGTGACGAGGAAAGACTCTTCGCTTTCATCAAACTGACGCAGCTCGCGCTGCTGGACCACCAGCACGCCCAACAGCTGGCGGCGCTGAATGATCGGCACGCCAAGGAAGGCGCGGAAGCGGTCCTCTTTGACGGCAGGGATATATTTGAAGCTGGGGTGTTTTTGCGCATCGGCGAGGTTGATGGGCTCCGCCAGGCGGCCAACCAGACCCACCAGGCCTTCATCGAACGCCAGCGCAACGGTGCGCCCGCGAGGTTTTTTTAACCCGCGGGTGGCCATCAGGTAATAGCAGCGTCGGTCATTGTCAGCCAGGTAAACCGAGCAGACTTCCGTCTCCATCGCCTGGCAGACATCCGTCACCAGAATATCCAGCGCCTCGTTTAAACGCGACGCACTCGCGACCTTCTCGACTATTTCTCGCAACCGAGTGAGCATAATGTGCGTGGCTTAACCTCTTTTACGTCGATAAGCAGGCGCGCTTTGCGGCTTAGGTGCACTCTCCGCCAGCGACATGGTCACGCTGGCGAACTCTTTCATCACCCGGCGGTAGACGTCGCGCTTGAACGACACCACCTGGCGGACCGGGTACCAGTAACTCACCCAGCGCCAACCATCAAATTCTGGTGTACTGCTGGTTTGCATATTGATGTCCGCATCGTTGCCGATCAACTGCAAAAGAAACCACTTTTGTTTCTGGCCGATACAAACCGGCTTTGTGTCCCAACGCACCAAACGTTTAGGCAACTTGTAACGCAGCCAGTTACGGGTTGAGGCAAGGATCCGCACATCTTTACGGCTTAACCCGACCTCTTCAAACAATTCCCGATACATCGCCTGCTCTGCGGATTCTCCTGGATTTATGCCCCCTTGCGGGAACTGCCACGAGTGCTGACCATAGCGCCGGGCCCACATGACCTGGCCCTGACGATTACAGATTACAATACCGACATTTGGGCGGTAGCCATCGTCATCAATCACCGGACTACCTCAAGATAAGCTTCAATGTGAATGATTGTTTCACACTCGCCGGAAACGGTAAACCACTCTGTTCGCACACTGAGAACGGATAACATTTGAATAACTCACAGTAATGGCCAGAGTTATAAACAACGAATGCGGCTTAGGCCCTATTTTATTCACTTTTTCTGTGGATAGAGTTGTGAAGAAGTACGGAATTACCCCGGGAAAACCCGGAGTAATCTGAACATCGCACCGCTAACACCTTAAAATAATGATAGCATATTCATCAAGTTAGAATATATTCCTTTCATTTATTACAACGTAACGTGACGATCATCACATATGCGATCCGCTGACTGATGAAAGATCGAGCAATGTCGATTTTATCCACAGATTACGCGCAGACCGCGGGCAGGTTTTCTCTAAAATTTCGATTTTCGTCGCACGTCAAGGCTGTAAATCGAACCAGTAGTGAGGCTTTTCCCCAGTTATCCCAATTTTCTGTGGATAACATGGTGTAAGATCCTGTTTATTGTCAGTGACCAGTTCTGGAAAACCTGTTTTCACGGTTTTCACCCGCGGCGCAATAAGTTTAAAAACTCATATAAATCATGACATTGGTATAGTTACTCAGAAAACGGTAAACTCTATCCACAACGCGCAAAAATAGCGCTCATTTTTTAGCCAAAGGTAGCGCCCTATGCCCACTATCGCCCCTCTCTCCTCGCCGCCGCAAAGTCAGGAACAGTTGCTGGCCCAGGCCCGTCAGCTGGCTGGCTATTCGCTGGGCGAGCTGGCGGCGCTGGCCGGGATCCCCATTCCGCGCGATCTGAAACGCGATAAAGGCTGGACGGGCATTCTGCTGGAGCTGTGGCTGGGCGCCAGCGCAGGCAGTAAACCCGAGCAGGATTTCGCCGCGCTGGGGGTCGAGCTCAAAACGATCCCCATCGACAGCCGGGGGCGTCCGCTGGAGACCACCTTCGTCTGTGTCGCCCCGTTAACCGGCAATAGCGGCGTCACCTGGGAGAGCAGCCATGTGCGGCATAAGCTGCAGCGCGTCCTGTGGATCCCGGTGGAGGGTGAGCGCACCATTCCGCTGGCGGCGCGGCGCGTCGGCGCACCACTGCTGTGGAGTCCGGACGAAGACGAGGAGCGCCAGCTGCGCATGGACTGGGAGGAGCTGATGGATCTCATTGTTCTGGGCGAAGTTGAGCGCATTACCGCCCGCCATGGCGAGGTGCTGCAGTTAAGACCGAAAGCCGCCAACAGCAAGGCGCTGACCGAGGCCATCGGCGCGCACGGGGAGACGATCCTGACGCTGCCGCGCGGCTTTTACCTGAAAAAGAATTTTACCGCCGCCCTGCTCGCCCGCCATTTCTTGTTACAACACGATTAATTTTTTGTTCTGCGTTAGGGCTTGCATATAATTGCTGCTTTCTATTTTGCAGGACTTTGAACAATGTTATTTGCATGGATAACCGATCCTAACGCCTGGCTGGCGCTGGGCACGTTGACGCTGCTGGAGATCGTGCTCGGGATCGATAATATTATTTTTCTCTCTCTGGTCGTGGCCAAGCTCCCCACCGCCCAGCGCGCCCACGCGCGACGGATCGGTTTGATGGGCGCGATGGTCATGCGCCTGGCGCTGCTGGCCTCTATCGCCTGGGTAGTGAAACTGACCAACCCGCTCTTCACCGTCCTCGGTCAGGAGATTTCGTTTCGCGACCTGATCTTGCTGCTCGGTGGGCTATTCCTTATCTGGAAAGCCAGTAAAGAGATCCATGAATCTATCGAAGGTGAAGAAGAGGGGCTGAAGACCAACGTCCACTCCTTTCTCGGCGCTATCGTGCAGATCATGCTGCTGGATATCATCTTTAGCCTCGATTCAGTGATCACCGCCGTCGGCCTGTCGGATCATCTGTTCATCATGATGGCGGCGGTGGTGATTGCGGTGGGGGTGATGATGTTCGCCGCGCGACCTATCGGCGATTTTGTTGACCGCCATCCTTCGGTGAAAATGCTGGCGCTGTCGTTTCTGATCCTCGTCGGCTTTACCCTGATGCTGGAAAGTTTCGACGTTCATGTGCCGAAGGGATACATCTATTTCGCCATGTTCTTCTCTATTGCGGTGGAGAGCCTTAACCTGCTGCGTAATAAGAAAAACCCGCTGTAAACCACAAAATTGCAGCCTGGTCACAGGCTGCAACCCTTTTTCAGACTTTACTGCTTTTTATGTCTCACAAATCAGGCTATTAATAGACGGGTATGGGGTGCAGCTACTCAAGAGGTGATGACGATGAAAAAATGGGCAGTATTGATTTCCGCCGTAGGACTGGCGTTCTCGGTTTCCGGTTGCAGCAGCGATTACGTCATGGCGACCAAAGATGGGCGAATGATCCTGACCGACGGTAAACCTACCGTGGATGACGATACCGGTTTAATCAGTTACGAAGATCAGCAGGGTAATAAAATGCAGATCAATCGTGACGACGTTTCGCAAATCATTAAGCGTTAATCTTTCCCCGTCGGCCCCAGCCTCTGTTGACGCTGCGCTTACCGACAACCAGTCTTTTGAGAAGAGTCGGGACACACCAGGACGCCGCGGGTTCCACCCACCGCCCCTCCTCGTCACCCGGCTTTTTTGATTTTTTACTTCCTCTTTTTCTCACCCTCTGCCATGTTGATACTCCTTTGTCGGGGAATGCCTGACCTTATAAATAAAAAGGAAGCTGGCTATGCAGTATCACCGTATCCCACACAGTTCACTTGAAATCAGCACCCTCGGGCTGGGGACCATGACCTTTGGCGAGCAGAACAGCGAAGCTGATGCCCATCAGCAGCTCGACTATGCGGTCGCCAACGGCATCAATCTGATCGATGTCGCCGAAATGTACCCCGTCCCGCCGCGCCCGGAAACTCAGGGGCTGACTGAAACCTACGTCGGCAACTGGCTGGCGAAACGCGGCAATCGCGAAAAGCTGGTGCTGGCCTCCAAAGTTAGCGGGCCCGCGCGCAATAACGACAGCAGCATTCGGCCCAATCACGTCCTGGACCGCAAAAATATCCGCGAGGCGCTGCACGCCAGCCTGAAGCGGCTGCAGACCGATTACCTCGACCTGTACCAGGTACACTGGCCGCAGCGCCCAACCAACTGCTTTGGCAAGCTGGGTTATACCTGGGCTGATGCCGCGCCCGCCGTGACCCTGCTGGATACCCTCGAAGCGCTGACCGAGTTCCAGCGCGCCGGGAAGATCCGCTACATCGGCGTGTCGAACGAAACCGCCTTCGGCGTGATGCGTTATCTGCACCTGGCGGATAAGCACGACCTGCCGCGGATCGTGACGATTCAGAATCCTTACAGCCTGCTGAACCGCAGCTTTGAAGTCGGCCTCGCGGAAGTGAGTCAGTTCGAAGGCGTGGAGCTGCTGGCCTACTCCTGCCTGGCTTTCGGCACACTGACCGGGAAGTATCTCAACGGCGCGAAGCCGGCAGGGGCGCGTAACACGCTGTTCAGCCGCTTTACGCGCTACAGCAGCGAGCAGTCGCAGAAAGCGGTAGCGGCCTATGTGGATATCGCCAAACGCCACGGCCTCGATCCGGCGCAAATGGCGCTGGCCTTTGTGCGTCGGCAGCCATTTGTCGCCAGCACCCTGCTGGGGGCGACGACCATGGCGCAGCTGCAGGCCAACGTGGAAAGTTTGCAGCTTGAACTGAGTGAAGAGGTATTAGCGGAGATTGAGGCGGTGCATCAGGTTTATACCTACCCGGCACCGTAAGAAAGCAAAGCCCCGGGTAGCGGCGTATACGCCACCACCCGGGCTACCGAAGAGCAGACATTGATGAACCCGTCGCCCGGTTAAGCGCAGCGCAAGCCGGGAGGTTATTTACGCCGCCCCCAGACCCACAGCGCGGCGATGGCCACGGCAAAGACCGCGCCAAACCCTATCCCAACGGCGACCGGCGGAACGCCCACGCTCACCGCCAGGGAATAGAGCCCCAGCATCAGCAGCATCGCCACGTTTTCGCCCAGGTTCTGTACCGCAATGGCGTTACCTGCCCCGACCGAATGTTTCCCACGCTCCTGCAGCAGCGCGTTCAACGGTACGATAAAGAACCCGCCGAACACCCCGAGCAGTAACAGCAGACCGAACGCCGGCAGCAGCGACTGCTGCACCGCAAAGGCCATCACCGCGATACCGATCAATATTCCCGCCGGCATACAGCGCGATACCGTCTCCAGGGTCACCAGCTTCGCCGCCGCCCCGGCCCCCAACACAATCCCCACCGCCACCATCGCATTAAGATAGGTAGGCATGGCGTTGCTGGTAATGCCCAGCGCCACCGGCACCCAGATCACCAGCAGGAAGCGCAGGGTCACGCCAGCGCCCCAGAACAGGCTGGTCCCCATCAGCGAAAAGCGGGTTTCGCCGTTGCGCCACAGCGTGCGGCAGGCGCTGAAGAAGCTGTGCGTCATTGGCTTAAAACGCCACGACTGCCCCGGGCGCGCCGCCGGCAGCTTGGGTATCCACAGGTTAGCCACTACCGCCCCGCCGTAGACCAGCGCGCAGACGATCAGCGCCGCCAGCACGTGCCAGTCGGCGAGGATCCCGCCGGCCATGGAGCCCAGCAGGATCGCCGCGATGGTCGAGGACTCCATCAGTCCGTTAGCCTTCACTAACTTATCGCCGGTAGTCAGTTCGCCGAGAATGCCATACTTGGCCGGCGAATAGGCGGCGGCGCCAATCCCCACCAGCGTATAGCCGATAAACGGATTGACACCGAAGCAGATGCAGCCGGCGCCGAGCAGCTTCAGACCGTTGGCCACCATCATCACCCGGCCTTTGGCAAAGCTATCGGCAAACTGGCCGACAAAAGGAGCAAAAAGAATGTAAGCGCCCACAAACAACATCTGCAGGACCGGCTGGCTCCACTCCGGATAATAGAGCTGCTTCATCAGCGCCAGGGTGGCGAAGAGAAGCGCATTGTCGCCGAAGGCCGACAGGAACTGGGCGCAGATCACCGCCAGCATCCCTTTCGAGTACAGCGAAGGGTTAGTATGTACTGACTCACTCATGGGTTGTTTCCGCCTCGTCGACCATGTTTTTCAGGGTGACATAGTCTGGCTTGCCGCTGCCCAGCACCGGCAGTTGCTTCAGCCAGCGTATATCTCGCGGTACCGCCAGCTCCGGTACTCCGTGCTGGCGAGCGTAGCGCAGCAGGGCTTCGCGAGTCAGTTCATTATCGGTGGTAAACAGCACCAGCGCCTCGCCTTTGCTGGCGTCCTGCTTAATCGCCGTGGCGTGCATTTTGTCCGGCGACGCGCCGAGGGCCACCTGCTCCACCATCTCGAGGGAGATCATCTCGCCGGCGATTTTGGCAAAGCGCTTCGCGCGGCCCTGGATGCGAACATAGCCCTGCTCGTCGAAGGTGACGATATCGCCGGTGTCATACCAGCCCGCTTCCTTCTCGCCGTGCTGGTTTTCCGCCGCTGGCGCTTCCAGCACCCCGGGGTTTTCCACCCGCAGGTAGCCTTTCATGATGTTCGGCCCTTTTAGCTGCAGCCGCCCCCCTTGCTCAATGCCTGGCATCGCCAGCAGGCGGGCGTCCATCCCCGGCAGGATACGGCCCACGGTGCCGACCTTCGCCGCCATCGGTACGTTAATCGATACCACCGGCGCGCACTCGGTCACGCCATAGCCTTCGAGAATGCGCAGGCCGAATTTATCCTGCCACAGCTGTTTGGTGCTCTCCTGCAGCTTCTCCGCCCCGGCGACCACATAGCGCAGGCGATAGAAATCATACGGATTAGCGAAGCGGGCATAGTTGGCGAGGAAGGTCGAGGTACCGAACAGCACCGTGCAGTTGCGATCGTAGACCAGCTCCGGCACCACGCGATAGTGCAGCGGGCTGGGATAGAGAAACACTTCTGCCCCGGTAAACAGCGGCGTCAACAGGCCGACGGTGAGGCCAAAGGAGTGGAACAGCGGCAGCGCCGACATAAAGCGGTCGTTGGCGGTAAAGTCGGCGATAGTTTTGATCTGCTCGACGTTGGCCAGCAGGCTCTTATGGCTGTGCACCACCCCTTTCGGATTGCCCTCCGAGCCGGAGGTGAAGAGGATCATCGCCGCGTCTTCCGGCTGCTGCTTAACCTGCGCCAGACGCGGCGCCAGCAGATGTCCGAAAATCCATAGTTTGTCAGCGAGGGTGATATCACCTTTAAGATCTTCGAGGAATACCCAGCGCACCTGGGTCAGTTGCTCCGGCAGATGCCAGAGTTTGCCTTTATCGAGGAAGGTGCGTGAGGTAAAAATAGTGTTGATTTCCGCGGCGGCTATCGCGCTGCTGAGCCCTTTCACCCCGGCGGTATAGTTCATCATCGCCGGAATACGCCCGCGGGCGATAGCGCCGAAAATCACCGCCGCGCTGATGCCGGCGTTAGGCAGCATCAGGCCAATCTTTTCGCCCCGCTGGCTGTATTTTTCCAGAATGCGGGCGACAAACAGGGTTTTGGTCAGCAGCTTGCGATAGGTATCCGGCTGGAAGTTGATATCCTCCACGCAGGGTTTGCGCGCGCCGAAGCGGTCCTGTGCCGCCAGCAGCGATTCATACAGGGTTTCCCGCGGACGCACTGCCATCCGGGCTTCCATCATGATTTGATGCAGCATTTCCCCGGCGATTTTCCGCCGGTCGCGGGCGCGCGGCGCCTCGGGCATCGGCAGATGGGTGGGCGGCAGCAGATGCAGCTGAATACGCGGGAACAGGCGACGCTTCACCAGCCCCTTCAGCCGGCTGAAGGGCGTCAGTTCGGCGCCGTCAATGCGTAGCGGCACGATGGTCGCCTGCGATTTGGCGGCGACAAAGGCGGCGCCGTCATAAATTTTCATCAGCGAGCCGCTAACCGAAATTCGCCCTTCCGGGAAGATAACCACCGGCCGCCCCTGCTCAATCAGCCGCACCAGATGTTTGATCGACATCGGTTTGGTCGGGTCCAGCGGTACAAAATCGATAATCGGCGTCAGCGCGCGCATAAACCAGCGCTGGCTGATTGAGGTATAGACCGCAAAAACCGGTCGGACCGGCAAAAACAGCGCCAGCAGAATGCCGTCGAGGAAAGAGACGTGGTTCGGGGTAATTAAGACCTTTTGCTGGTATAAAGCCTGCGTGTCGCCGGTCAGTCTGACCCGGTATAACCCCTTGAACAGCAGTCTGAAAAATCCCAAAAGCATAACAACTCCATATGACCGGTGATGAGTCAAAGCAGGTTACACGAGAAGGCATGGGAAAGCAGTGCAGCGGGGAGATTTTCGGAATAAAAAAAACCTGCGCATCCGCGCAGGTCGGTGTAAGACGTTCAGTACGAAGAGCGTACCTAAGAAACTCACCTATCAATACCTCTGGGATCTCGATTGTCGCGTTTTTTGGCCGTAACGGGCCAGCGGGAAAACGCAAGGGAGTGAGCCTAAGTGCAACCAGGTATTACGATTTTCGCTATCTGTAACAACGCCGATAGCGGGCAAAAAAAAACCTGCGCATCTGCGCAGGCTGGTGTAAGTAAAGTGGTCAACGTGACGTTGACTCCACCTATCAATACCTCTGGGATAGCCAGAATATCAACCGGGTCCGCGAACAAACCAGCGAACATTCGCAACAGCGCATCGCAAAGTGTAAGCAAAGGTTTGTATTTCCCTGCGTCGGTTTCAATTAGCGATGACGTCAATGTAAACAGGTTACCCATAAGCCCGGTCTGAATCACATTTGCGCCATTCCTTCGCCGCCGCGCCTTGAATCTGCCGCTCTTTCCCGTAACATAGCAGTATGTAAACGCTTACCCTATAAAAGGCATGGTATGGCGACAATTAAGGATGTAGCCCGACTCGCAGGAGTCTCCGTCGCTACCGTCTCCCGCGTCATCAATAACTCTCCCAAAGCCAGCGAAGCCTCGCGTCAGTCCGTGGGCGCGGCGATGGAAACCCTGAACTATCATCCCAATGCGAACGCCCGGGCCCTGGCCCAGCAGTCAACGGAAACCGTCGGCCTGGTGGTGGGTGATGTCTCCGACCCCTTCTTCGGCGCGATGGTCAAAGCCGTCGAACAGGTGGCCTACCGCACCGGCAACTTTTTGCTGATTGGCAATGGCTACCACAACGTGCAGAAGGAACGCCAGGCGATAGAGCAGTTGATCCGCCACCGCTGCGCGGCGCTGGTGGTGCACGCCAAAATGATCCCCGATGAGGAACTGGCGGGGTTAATGAAGCAGATCCCCGGCATGGTGCTGATCAACCGCATCCTGCCCGGGTATGAAACCCGCTGCGTGGCGCTGGACGACCGCTATGGCGCCTGGCTGGCGACCCGTCATTTGATCCAGCAGGGGCACACGCGTATCGGCTATCTGTGCTCAAACCACCATATCTCCGATGCGGAAGATCGACTGCAGGGGTACTACGCGGCGCTGGAAGAGAGCGGCCTGCCGTGCAATGACCGGCTGGTCGCCTTTGCTGAACCGGATGAAAGCGGCGGCGAACTGGCAATGACCGAACTGCTTGGCCGCGGCCGCCACTTTAGCGCCGTCGCCTGCTATAACGACTCGATGGCCGCCGGCGCGATGGGCGTACTCAACGACAACGGCATCGACGTCCCGCGGGAAATTTCGCTGATTGGCTTCGACGATGTCCTGATTTCGCGCTATGTCCGTCCGCGGCTGACCACTGTCCGCTACCCGATCGTCACCATGGCGACCCAGGCGGCCGAGCTGGCCTTAGCCCTGGCGGAGTACCGCCCGGCCCCGGAGATCACCCACCTGTTCAGCCCGACGCTGGTGCGCCGTCACTCGGTGGTCGCCCCGCTGGAAGGCGATAAATCGTAGCGATAGAGATGCACGGCGGTGGCCGGGTAATCCAGCCCCTCGCCGATGTAGCGCCAGCCGAAGCGTTCATAGAAATCCCGGCAGGCGGAGTAGAGATAGAGCTCCCGAAAGCCCGCGCGGCGGGCATAATCGATCACATGCCGCTGCAGTTTTCCGGCCAGCCCCTGACCGCGGGCGACGGGCGCGACGTACAGCGCCGCCAGCCAGGGAAACAGATCCTGGCGGCTGATCAAGTCGCAGCGCCAGAGGCCAATCGTGCCGAGCAACTGCTCGCCTTCCACGGCAATAAAGGTCAATGGCAGCGCCTCCGCCGTCTGGCTATGCTGCACAATGCTGGCGAAAAACTCCCGCGGCAGCGTCTCGCCGCCAAAGGCGTGCCACAGCCAGTCGGTTACCTGCGGGGCGTACTGCGGCGCAGCGTACAGCGGCAGGATCGTCATACCAGCTTCCCCTGAAAAATCGGCACCGAGTCGAACAGATAGCCGTCAAAGTCGGGGGCGTCTTCATCGGACAGCTCCAGCAGACTGTTTTTGACGTTTTCCAGATGCTGCCACATCGCCTGCCAGGCGCCCATCACATCGCGACGCCGCAGCGCGGCGAGCAGCGTCTGTCGGTCACCGAGCCACTTCAGCCGCCAGGCGCGGCTGGCAATATGCACATTGAACTGCTGCCACAGTGGGCTGCTGTCCATCTGCAGCCAGATCCGCTCCACCGTCGCCAGCAGCATCTGGTTCTGCGTCGCCCCGGCCAGCACCAGATGGAACAGACGAGCGTTATCCTGCGCGGTGTCGTTGAGGGCGATAGCCCGCTGCTCCTGCTCGACAATCCGCTTCAGATTGTCGATATCGGCGCGGGTGGCCATTTTCGCGGCAAAGGCGGCGATATTACTCTCCAGCAGCTGGCGCGCCTGCAGAATTTCAAACGGACCGACGTCGCTGCTGAGCAGTTGCTCCTCTTCGCTGTCGTTTTCATGGGGAATACGCATGACGTACACCCCGGATCCCTGACGAATATCCACCGTCCCCTGCAGCTCCAGCATCAGCAGCGCTTCGCGCACGATGGTCCGGCTGACGCCGTAGGTTTCGGCAATATGGCGTTCCGGCGGCAAACGCGACCCGACCGGGTAGCGCCCCTGCGCGATCTGGGCGCGTAAGTCATCACCAATCTCCTGATAGGGCTTCTTTTCCGGCGGAATTATCGCTTTTTCCACAAAATCACCTGTGCGTTACATGCCTGCGAGTCAAATACGCCGCTATCTTAGCAAATATTGCCCCCGGCTAGCGGTATTCATCATCGATATCCAGCACCAGTTCACGCCGTTCGCCCAGCTGACGAAACCAGTGCGCCGAGGCTTTGGGTCGCCGGGCGCGATGGTTTTGCAGGTCGATTTCGATAAGCCCGTAGCGGTTTTTAAAGGCGTTCATCGGCGACACGTTGTCGGTAAACGCCCACAGCATATAGCCCTGGCAGTTGGCCCCTGCCTCGCGGGCGCGCAGGGTGTGCCACAGATGTTCGCTGATAAAACGGATGCGGTAACTGTCATCGATGGTGCCTTCGCGATTACGGAACTGGCCTTCGTTTTCCACCCCCATCCCACTCTCCGCCACGAACCAGGGGATGTTGCGATAGTCATTTTTGATCCGCATCGCCATATCAAAGATGATTTGCGGGTAGATTTCCCAGCCGCGGGAGGCGTTCATTCGCCGGCCGGGCAGCTCAAACGGCTCATAATACCAGGCCGGATGAAACGGGGTATGCGGATGCCAGGCCCGCGACGGGGCTTTGACCCGGTGCGGGTAGTAAAGATTAATCCCCAGCTCATCGACGGTGTGCTCGCGAATAATCGCCAGATCCTCCTCGCTGGCGTCCCACGTCACCTGATGCTGTTCGAGCAGTGCAAGAAGCTCCGGCGGCCAGACCCCGTGCACCAGCGGGTCGAGGAACATGCGGTTGTAGAACAGATCGTAGATCTCCGCCGCGCGCAGGTCATGGGGGGCGCGTGAGCGTGGGTAGGTCACCTCCGGATTGAGGATGCAGCCGACGGTCCCGGGATAGCCGAGCTCGCGAAACCGCTTCACGACGCTGGCGGTCGCCAGCACCTTATGATAGTTCCACTGCATCCAGGTGCTGGTGTTCTGCTCATAGGGCCAGCGCAGGGCATCCAGATAGACCCGGGTCTGTACCACAATTGGCTCATTAAAGGTAAACCAGCGGGTCACCTTCGGGTGGTAGCGGGCAAAGACCTGCTCCGCGTAGCGCACAAACAGCTCGACCACCGTTTTCGACCCCCAGCCGCCATACTTTTCCAGCAGATAGCCGGGCAATTCATAATGCTCAAGGCAGATCATCGGCGTGATGCCGTTGGCCAGCAGCGCATCGAACAGCTGGTCGTAATAGGCCGCATACTCCTCATCCACCGTGACGTTTTCATAGTCGGTCAGAAAGCGCGACCAGTTGATTGAGGTGCGGTAGTGGGTCAGCCCGGCCAGCTTCATCAACTGCACATCTTCCTGAAAGCGGTTGATAAAATCGGTGGCCACCGCCGGGCCATAGCCGTTATGCCAGACGTGGCGGTCGTTTTTGTACCAGAGATCGGGCCAGGAGTCCTGCCCCGGTTTTTTCCCGCTCCAGCCCTCGGTCTGCCAGGCGGAAGCCGCCGCGCCAAGGATAAAATCATCGGGAATGGTCATCCGTACGGTAGTCATAGGCTCCTCAGACAGGGTTGGCGGTCTGTTGATTGTCGGCCTGACGCTGTGCGGCATCGGCACGGCGGGAGGCGATTTTGACGAAAGGCAGATAGATAAGCACCGCGGTCACGATGCAGATAAGCTGGGTCACCACCGCCCCCATCGAGCCGGCGGTGGAGAGCCAGGCGTTGATCAGCGGCGGCGTGGTCCAGGGCACCATCACTACCGCCTTGCCGGCGAAGCCGGTCAGGGTGGCGAAATAGCCGATGCTGCCGGTCACCAGCGGGGTGATGATAAACGGGATAGCGAGGATCGGGTTGAGCATGATCGGCATCCCGAAGATCACCGGCTCGTTAATATTGAACAGCCCCGGACCTATCGACAGCTTGGCGATCTCTTTCATCTCTTTGCGCTTCGTGGCGATCATCACCGCAATCAGCAGGCCGATGGTCAGCCCCGAGCCGCCGATGCTCATGTAGACGTCCCAGAAGGGCATCGTGATAATGTTCGGTACCTCTTTTCCCTGCTCAAAAGCGCTCATATTGACGGTGATCGCCCCCAGAAGCAGCGGCTCGCGGATCGGCTTGATCATCTGGTTGCCGTGAATGCCGATCACCCAGAACAGCTGGGCGACGAACATCAGCAGCAGGATCCCCGGCAGGCTCTGCACCACCCGCTCCAGCGGCTGCTGCACCACCTGGTAGACCGCATCGTACAGATACATTCCCGTCAGTTGGTGAAAGAGAAAACCCAGGGTGGCGATCGCGGTGGTGGTGATGATCGCCGGGATCAGTGCCGAAAAAGAGGCGGAAACGTTCGGCGGCACGGTATCCGGCATTTTAATTTTCAGTCCCTTGCGCCCCTCCAGCCAGCAGTAAATCTCCACTGACAGAATGGCGATGAACATCCCGAGGAACAGGCTGCGGGTATCGGAGAACTGGCGCAGCAGGACATCTTTCACCACGTGCATCTGGCCATCGACCATCATCTCCACCGTCGTCGGCGTGACGCAGATAAAGCAGATCACCGCCAGCAGGCCGGGAAACAGGCTTTTGATGCCGTTGATCCGCCCCAGCTCAATACCGATCAGAAACACGGCGCCGATATTGAGGAAGTTGAGCGTGGCGTAGTTAAGCGCGCTGGTGATCGGCTTCAGCGCCGCAAGAAAGGAGAGCGAGGAAAAGCTGGCGAGCCCATTCTTCGGATCCAGCACCATATTGGAGATCAGTACCGAAAAGGCCCCGACGATGATCACCGGCATCAGAGTAATAAACGCCGATTTGATCGCCATAATGTAGCGATAGCTGTTGAATGTCGTCGCGAAACGCCCCAGCGCGTCGATCAGTTTGTCCTGTAATGCCATAAAAGAGTACCTCAGAGTAAAGGGCTTATTGCGGCCAGGTGAACAGCCAGAGACTTTTGGCATACCAAAACATAGTCGCCAGGCAAAAATAGTTCTGTGACAGCGCTCGCAACGCGCACTGTGGTATCCCAAATATCCGATAGAATCGACATTGGCATACCAGACTATGCCGGCTCGTCAGTTCCTGCCAAAAGCGTGATCGCGATGGTTTTTCCGCCCCGCCCCGTCGATATGTCCCTTTTCGGTCTGTGATAAACTGCGCTTTACCACGTGAAATCAGGAATCGATGAATGGCTACAATGCTGGATGTCTCAATTCGCGCAGGCGTCTCGAAAGCGACGGTTTCCCGCGTGTTGAACGGCACAGGTCAGGTGAAAGAGAGCACCCGCCAACAAGTCTTTAAAGCGATGGAAGAGCTGGGCTACCGGCCGAATTTTCTCGCACGCTCGCTGGCCAATCAGACCAGCAATAGTATTGGGCTGGTCGTCTCCACCTTCGACGGCTTCTACTTTGGCCGTCTGCTGCAGCAGGCGTCACGCCAGACGGAAGCCTGGGGAAAGCAGCTTATCGTCACTGACGGCCATGATACGCCGGAGCGCGAAGAGGAAGCGGTGCAGATGCTCGCCGACCGGCAATGCGATGCGATCATCCTCTATACCCGGCACATGAGTGAGAAGGCGATCATGTCGCTGATTAATTCGATCGCCATGCCGCTGGTGGTGATTAACCGCGATGTGGCGCAGGCCCGCGAACGCTGCGTGTTCTTCGAGCAGCAGGAAGCCGCCTTTCAGGCCGTGGAGTATCTGATTACCCAGGGCCACCGCGATATCGCCTGCATGACCGTCCCGATGCACACCCCTACCGGCCAGGCTCGCCTGCAGGGCTACCGCAACGCGCTGATAAAACATGGTATTGAGTGGGATCCGAGCCGGGTGAAGTACGGGGACTCGACGATGACCCGCGGCTACGAACTGTGCCGGGAACTGCTGGACGAGAAAGCCCGCTTCAGCGCGCTGTTTTCCTGTAACGATGATATGGCGCTGGGGGCGTCAAAGGCGCTGCATCAGGCGGGGCTGCGTATTCCGCAGGATGTGTCGCTGTTTGGCTTCGACGATGCGCCAAGCGCGAAATGGCTGGAGCCGGGGCTGTCGACGGTCTATCTGCCGATCGACAACATGATCACCACGGCTATCGATCAGGCGATCAAGCTTGCTAACCAGCAGCCGATAGAAACGATCCCGCCGTTTACCGGCACGCTGGTGTTGCGCGAGTCGGTAACGACGGGACCTTTTTTTAAATAAGCTCTAAGGCCAGCAGCTCCTGAATGGTCTGGCGACGGCGGATCAGCCGCGCCTTGCCGCCATCAAACAGCACCTCCGGCAGCAGCGGACGGCTGTTATAGTTGGATGACATCGAAGCCCCGTAGGCGCCGGTGTCATGGAGCACCAGATAGTCCCCAGGCACCACCGCCGGCAGCAGGCGGGTCTCGACTTTGCCCCCTTCCTGCTGGGTAAAGACGTCCCCGGATTCGCACAGCGGCCCGGCCACCACGGTTTCCACCTGCGGCGCGGCGCTGAGCTCGCGACCATCCGCCGCCAGAGCGGTGATATGGTGATAGCTACCGTACATTGCCGGGCGCATCAGGTCGTTAAAGCCGGCGTCAATCAGCACAAAGTGACGGCTGCCCATCTCTTTCACGCTGCGCACCTGCGACACCAGCACGCCGGACTCGGCCACCAGGAAGCGTCCGGGTTCAATCTCCAGTTTCACCGGGTGCCCCAGATGGGCCGCGATCTGCTCCCTGGCGCGGTTCCACAGGCCATAATAGTGGGCGGTGTCGATGGCCTCTTCGCCTTCGCGGTAAGGAATCGACAGACCGCCGCCGGCGGAGATGGCCTGCAGATCCTGGCCAAAGTCGACGACCTGACGCACCATCGCGCCGCACACCTGCTCCAGGTGACCGTAGTCAACGCCAGAGCCAATATGCATATGGATCCCGACCAGCTGCAGCTGATAGCGACGCATCACTTCCAGCGCCGCCGGCAGGTGGCTGTACCAGATACCATGCTTGCTGTTCTCCCCGCCGGTATTGGTTTTCTGGCTGTGGCCGTGACCAAAGCCCGGGTTGACGCGCAGCCAGACGCGATGGCCCGGCGACACCTCGCCCAGCTGGCTCAGCATGTCGATCGAGCCGGCGTTCACCGGGATCTGTAACGCTTTCACCCGATCGAGGGTGGCGTCGTCGATCAGATCGGCGGTAAAGACGATATCCTCTGGATTCTGCTGCGGATCGTAGCCCGCCGCCAGCGCCCGCTCGATCTCCCCCAGCGACACCGAGTCCACCTTCACCCCCTGCTCACGCATCAGACGCAGAATATGAATGTTAGAGCAGGCTTTTTGCGCAAAACGTACCACGTCAAACTGGCTGAGCTGGGCAATCTGGCGGCGAATAATCTGCGCATCATAGACCCAGACTGGACAGCCAAATTCCGCGGGCAGGCGCAGCAGGTTATCCGCGGTCAGGTCAGTATCGGTGGCGTAAAGCGAGTGTGGCATAAGAACTCCGGTGCAGTGCGTGTGTTGGTCGCTGTTTTTTTTCGATTACGCCACAGTGGCGGACGAATAAAAAATATCGTTTTATCGCGACTCTATGCAAAAATGATATGGTTACAGCCGAGCCTCATGGAGACCGCATGCCAGCCGTTAATTTGCGTCATATCGAAATCTTTCACGCAGTGATGACCACCGGCAATCTGACCGAAGCGGCGCGGATGCTGCACACCTCGCAACCCACGGTCAGCCGCGAGCTGGCGCGCTTTGAGAAAGTGCTCGGCCTGAAGCTGTTTGAACGGACCCGCGGTCGCCTGCAGCCGACGGTGCAGGGCCTGCGTTTGTTTGAGGAGGTTCAGCGTTCCTGGTACGGCCTGGACCGCATCGTCAGCGCCGCCGAGAGCCTGCGCGAGTTCCGCCAGGGCGAGCTGTCGATCGCCTGCCTGCCGGTCTTTTCCCAGTCCTTTCTGCCGCTGCTGTTGCCGCCCTTTCTCGCTCGCTACCCGGAGGTCAGCCTGCAGATCGTCCCCCAGGAGTCGCCGCTGCTGGAGGAGTGGCTCTCCGCCCAGCGCCATGACCTCGGCCTGACGGAGACCCTGCATACCCCGGCGGGCACCGAACGCACCCCGCTGCTGACGCTGAATGAAGTCTGCGTGCTGCCTGCCGGCCATCCGCTGGCGGTGCAGACGACGCTGACCCCCGCCGATTTTCAGGGCGAAAACTACATCAGCCTGTCGCGCACCGACAGCTATCGCCAGCTGCTCGACGCCCTGTTCCTTGAGCATCAGGTTAAACGGCGGATGGTGGTCGAAACCCACAGCGCGGCCTCGATCTGCGCCATGGTGCGCGCCGGCGCCGGGATCTCGGTGGTGAATCCCTTGACCGCTCTGGACTATGCCGATAGCGGCGTGGTGGTGCGCCGCTTTAGCGTCGAGGTGCCGTTTACCGTCAGCCTGATCCGCCCCCTCCACCGCCCGCGATCGGCGCTGGTCGACGCCTTTGTTGCACACCTGCAGGAGAGTCTGCCGCAGATCCTCACGCCGCTGGCGTCGGTCCTGCAGAGAGCATAAAGTTGACCGCGTCTTCTGCGTGGATCGCCGCAGTGTCAAAGACCGGCAGCGGGCTGAGCTCGGCAGGCACCAGCAGGCCAATTTCCGTACAGCCGAAAATAACCCCTTCCGCCCCCTGCTCCGCCAGGGCGGCGATCACCTGCAGATAATAATCCCGCGACGCCTCGCTGAAGGTGCCGAGACAGAGTTCATCGAAGATGATCTGATTGATCCGCGCCCGATCGTCAGCCTCGGGGATCAGCGTCTCGATGGCAAACTGCTCCTGCAGACGACCGCGGTAAAAGGTCTGCTCCATGGTATAGCGGGTGCCCAGCAGCGCGACCCGGCGCTGGCCTTTGGCAGCAATCGCCCGCCCGGTGGCATCGGCAATATGCAGGAAGGGAACCTGGCAGCGGGCGGCGATGGCATCCGCGACTTTATGCATAGTGTTGGTGCACAGGACAATGCCTTCGGCCCCCGCCTGCTGCAGCCCAACCGCGGCTTCAGCAAGGATCTCCCCGGCGCGATCCCAGTCGCCGGCGGACTGGCAGGCTTCGATGTCGTGAAAATCGACGCTGTGCAGCACCAGGCTGGCAGAGTGCAGGCCGCCCAGTCGCGCCTTAACGCCCTCATTGATCAACCGATAATAGGGGATCGTGGACTCCCAGCTCATGCCGCCTAACAGGCCAATGGTTTTCATCTTCTGCTCCTTATGTCGTTTCTGCCAGTGAAGCAAACTTGTGATCAACTTTCCACTTCTCTGGCCGCGTATTTCTTTTTCATGAAGAGTGGGATAAGTTAAATGAAACAATGTTTCACTTTAACAACAGGACCGCCCGATGTTTATTTTCCATAAAGACACCACCCTTGAAGACCTCGGCAATGGCGTAACCCGCCGCATTCTGGCCCACGACGGAAAAATGATGGCCGTGGAGGTGAATTTTGCCGCCGGCGCCGTCGGCCCGATGCATAACCATCCCCACGAACAGCTCACCTATGTGCTCTCCGGTGAGTTTGAATTCACCATCGGCGAGGAGACGCGCGTCGTCAGTGCCGGCGATACGTTGTATAAGCAGCCAGGGATCATGCACGGCTGCGTCTGCCTGCAGCCCGGCACGCTGCTCGATACCTTCACGCCGGTCCGCGAAGATTTTCTCTCACGCTGATCCATGATGGGGGCGTTTACCGCCCCCGGTTTAAGAGTTACCGCAGGCATTAAAAAAGATGCCGTCACAATCATTATCCTGGTAATAATATTTTTCACTCAGTTAACGCTGAACCTTCATTCTTTTCAGGCTCCCGCAGCCCCCTAAAATGCTTACCACCTCACCTTTTTGAAACATCGTTTCGACTTTGATCACATTTCCATCCTGATCTGCATGACGCAGAAATAAATCGCAATAAAATGAAATTAAAACGGTGTTTTATAAAAAATAGAGCAGCATAAAAGCGAGCCTGACAGCACGCCACTTGCTGGCTCACTTAAATAATAACCCATTCATTAACAAGGACATGTTAATCAGAGGAAGCGTTCAGACATTTTTGCGTTGTCAGGCGAAAAGGCCGACAGCGCCGCGTCACCGAATCCGTATTACAACTCGTAAGCCAGGTAGGTATGTATGAATGAAAACAAGCTGCTGGGATTGGCATGGATATCACCCTATATCATCGGGCTGATCGTCTTTACCGCTTTTCCCTTTGTTTCATCTTTCTTTCTCAGTTTTACTGAGTACGACTTGATGAGCCCGCCGGTATTTAACGGCATCGAAAACTATCGCTATATGTTGACCGAGGACAGCCTGTTCTGGAAATCGATGGGCGTGACCTTTGCCTACGTTTTTTTAACTATTCCCTTAAAACTGGCTTTCGCCCTCGGCATTGCTTTTGTGCTCAATTTCAAACTGCGCGGCATCGGCTTTTTCCGTACCGCCTACTACATTCCGTCGATTCTCGGCAGCTCAGTGGCTATTGCGGTACTGTGGCGCGCCCTGTTCGCCATTGACGGCCTGCTGAATAGCTTCCTCGCCGTCTTTGGCATCGATGCCGTCAACTGGCTGGGGGAGCCTTCGCTGGCGCTGATGTCGGTCACCCTGCTGCGCGTCTGGCAGTTTGGTTCCGCGATGGTCATCTTCCTCGCCGCGCTGCAGAACGTTCCGCAGTCGCAGTATGAGGCGGCGATGATCGACGGCGCCTCAAAGTGGCAGATGTTCATGAAGGTCACCGTGCCGCTGATCACTCCGGTCATTTTCTTCAACTTTATTATGCAGACCACTCAGGCGTTCCAGGAGTTTACCGGCCCGTACGTGATAACCGGCGGCGGCCCAACCTATTACACCTACCTGTTCTCACTCTATATCTACGATACCGCCTTTAAGTACTTCGACATGGGCTATGGCGCCGCGCTGGCGTGGGTGCTGTTCCTCGTCGTCGCGGTCTTTGCATCGATAGCCTTTAAATCATCGAAATACTGGGTCTTCTACTCCGCCGATAAGGGAGGCAAAAATGGCTGATATTCAACAGATGGCACCGGTAATGAGCAACGCCGATCGTGAGGTCGCTCGTACGCTGCGTCGGGAAAAGGTGAGTCGGGTGGTACGCTACGTCGTGTTGATATTCGTCGGCCTGCTGATGCTCTACCCGCTGGCGTGGATGTTCTCCGCCTCGTTCAAGCCGAACCATGAGATCTTCACCACCCTCGGACTGTGGCCTGCCCACGCGACCTGGGACGGGTTTATTAATGGCTGGAAAACCGGCACCGAATACCATTTCGGCCACTATATGCTTAACACCTTTAAGTATGTGATCCCGAAGGTGGTGTTAACGATCATCTCCTCCACCATCGTGGCGTACGGCTTTGCACGCTTTGAAATCCCGTGGAAGAAGTTCTGGTTCGCAACGCTCATCACCACCATGCTGCTGCCGAGCACCGTCCTGCTGATCCCGCAGTACCTGATGTTCCGTGAAATGGGGATGCTGAACAGCTATCTGCCGCTGTACCTGCCGCTGGCCTTCGCCACCCAGGGATTCTTTGTCTTCATGCTGATCCAGTTTCTGCGCGGCGTCCCACGCGATATGGAAGAGGCGGCGCAGATCGACGGCTGCAACTCCATCCAGGTGCTGTGGTACGTGGTCGTGCCGATCCTCAAGCCGGCCATTATCTCGGTGGCTCTGTTCCAGTTCATGTGGTCGATGAACGACTTTATCGGCCCGCTGATCTACGTCTACAGCGTCGATAAGTATCCCATCGCGCTGGCGCTAAAAATGTCCATCGACGTCACGGAAGGCGCGCCGTGGAACGAAATTCTGGCAATGGCGAGTATCTCCATTCTGCCGTCCATCATTGTCTTCTTCCTGGCTCAACGCTACTTCGTGCAGGGCGTGACCAGCAGCGGAATCAAAGGTTAAGAGGGAAATATCATGGCTGAAGTCATTTTCAACAAACTGGAAAAAGTTTACTCCAACGGGTTTAAAGCGGTGCATGGTATCGACCTGAAGATTGCCGATGGCGAATTTATGGTGATCGTCGGCCCCTCCGGCTGCGCCAAATCGACCACCCTGCGCATGCTGGCGGGTCTGGAAACCATCAGCGGCGGCGAGGTGCGGATTGGGGACAAAATCGTCAACAACCTGGCGCCAAAATCACGTGGCATCGCGATGGTGTTCCAGAACTACGCCCTCTATCCGCATATGACGGTGCGCGAAAACCTCGCCTTCGGCCTGAAGCTGAGCAAGCTGCCGAAGGCGCAAATCGACAGACAGGTGGACGAAGCGGCGAAAATTCTCGAACTGGAAGAACTGCTCGATCGCCTGCCGCGCCAGCTCTCCGGCGGCCAGGCGCAGCGCGTGGCGGTGGGTCGGGCGATCGTCAAAAAACCGGACGTTTTCCTGTTCGACGAACCGCTCTCCAACCTTGACGCCAAACTGCGCGCCTCGATGCGGATCCGCATTTCCGATCTGCATAAGCAGTTGAAAAAATCCGGCAAACCGGCGACCACCGTCTACGTCACCCACGATCAGACGGAAGCGATGACCATGGGCGACCGCATCTGCGTGATGAAGCTCGGCCACATTATGCAGGTTGATACGCCAGACAATCTCTACCACCAGCCGAAAAATATGTTTGTCGCCGGGTTCATCGGCGCGCCGGAGATGAATATTCGCCCCAGCCAGCTGGTTGAGCACGACGGTCGCCTGCATCTGACGCTGGGCGATCAGCGACTGCCGCTCAACGACCTGCTGCAAAGCAAAGTTGAGACCCATAAGAATCAGCAGGTTTTCTTTGGCGTGCGCCCGGAGTTTGTCTCTCTCTCCGATGAACCCTTTGCCGAGGGTTCCTGCACGGGTGAAATGGTACGTGTGGAAAACATGGGACATGAATTCTTTGTTTATCTGAAGGTTGCTGATTATGAGCTGACCGCCCGCGTGCCGTCCGATGAAGCGAAACCCATGCTCGAGAAGGGCCTTCATCGCAAGGTGTATTTCAAATTTGATCTCAATAAGTGTCACATCTTTGACGCGAAAACCGAACAGAACCTCTCTCTGTGAACACTGGAGTATTAAAATGAAAAACGTGCTTTTAAGCGCCGTCATCTCCGCCACTCTGGGCCTTACCGCATTACCGTCAATGGCGAAGGATGTCGACCTGCGTATGTCCTGGTGGGGGGGCAACGGCCGCCATCAGGTCACCCTCAAGGCGCTGGAGGAATTCCACAAACAACATCCCGACATTAACGTCAAAGCAGAATACACCGGCTGGGACGGCCATCTTTCGCGCCTGACCACCCAGATTGCCGGCGGCACTGAGCCTGACGTGATGCAGACCAACTGGAACTGGTTGCCGATCTTTTCGAAAAATGGCGAGGGCTTTTACGATCTCAATACCCTGAAAGACGAGATCGACCTCAGCCAGTTCGATGCCAAAGAGCTGCAGTCCACCACGGTCAACGGCAAGCTTAACGGTATTCCCATTTCCGTCACCGCCCGCGTCTTCTACTTTAACGACGAAGCGTGGAAAAAGGCGGGCATCGCCTTCCCGAAAACCTGGGATGAGCTTATGGCGGCGGGCAAAACCTTCGAAAGCAAGCTCGGGAAACAGTACTACCCGGTCGTGCTCGAACACCAGGACGTGCTGGCGCTGCTCAACTCTTATATGGTGCAAAAATACAATCAGCCGGCCATCGATGAGAAGGGGCGCAAATTTTCCTACAGCAAAGCGCAGTGGGCAGATTTCTTCGGTATGTATAAGAAGCTTATCGACAACCATGTGATGCCGGACACCCGCTACTATGCCTCGTTCGGCAAGAGCAACATGTACGAGATGAAGCCGTGGATCCAGGGTGAATGGGGCGGCACCTACATGTGGAACTCCACCATCAACAAATATTCCGATAACCTGAAGCCGCCGGCGAAGCTGGTGCTGGGGGAATACCCGATGCTGCCGGGCGCCACCGACGCCGGACTGTTCTTCAAGCCCGCGCAAATGTTGTCGATTGGCAAATCGACGAAAAACCCGCAGGCGGCGGCGAAAGTGATTAACTTCCTGCTGAACAGTAAAGAAGGGGTGGATATTCTCGGACTGGAGCGTGGAGTACCACTGAGTAAAGCGGCGGTCAACTACCTGACCGAGGACGGGATCATC
>NZ_PJDK01000018.1:0-86765 GCF_002837615.1 Klebsiella sp. X1-16S-Nf21 | reverse complement strand
GAATCGGCACCGGCACGAACCAGAAGAAATTGGGTAGCGTAAACCAGCGCTCCGCCACATAGCGCCAGCCCAACGGCGTCCAGACGCTGACCACCGCGATCACCACCATCAGTGCCAGCAGCACCTTGCGGGTCAGCTCGCGCATCCGCTGCTGCAGCGCGCCTTCGCTTTTCATGATCAGCCACGTGGTGCCGAGCAGCAGATAGGCCACCACCAGCCCCAGACCGCAGAACAGGTTAAAGGGGGTAAGCCAGTCCAGCGTTGAACCGGCGAAGCGGCGGTCAGCCACCGCAAAGCCGTTGATAAACGCGCCGACGACAATCCCCTGGCTGAAGGTCGCCAGCAGCGAGCCGCCGGCGAAGGCATAATCCCAGAAGGTACGATGCGAGGGAACCGCTTTAAAACGAAACTCAAACGCCACGCCGCGAAAAATCAGGCCGATGAGCATCGCCGTCAGCGGGATGACCAGCGCATCGGTGATCACCGCATAGGCCAGCGGAAAGGCGCCGAACAGCCCAGCCCCGCCGAGTACCAGCCAGGTTTCATTTCCATCCCAGACGGGCGCCACGCTGTTGACCATCACATCGCGCTCTTCGCCATCATGCACCACGCTGAACAGCATCCCAATACCTAAATCGAAACCATCCATCACGATATACATCAGCGTGGCGAAGACGATGATGACAAACCAAATCACCGAGATATCGATGCTCATGATGCGTTCTCCTCATCACGCACCGGCTCTGCCGCCGAGAGCGGACGCGCCGGGGTGCCTGCGGTTTGCGAGGTCAGCTCCGTCACCGGTTGCGGCCCTTTTTTAATCAGCCGGAAAATATAGTAATACCCCACGCCAAATACCGCGCAGTAGACCACGATAAACACCAGCAGGCTGATGGCCATCTGCAGCGTGCTGTGCAACGACACCGCATCCCGGGTGCGCAGCAAGCCGTAGATCACCCACGGCTGGCGGCCCATCTCGGTAGTCACCCACCCGGCGACCAGGGCAATAAGGCCGGCAGGCCCCATGCAGAGCGCAAACCACTGAAAGGGACGCGAGTGATACAGTCGCCGCCGATAGCGCAGCCAGGCGCTGCAGATCCCTAAGGCGATCATCAATACGCCCATCCCAACCATGATGCGAAACGACCAGAAAACGGCGGGCGAATAGGGTCGGTCCTCTTTCGGGAAGTCTTTCAGCGCCGGCACCTGCTTATGCAGACTGTGAGTGAGGATCAGGCTGCCGAGAGCGGGGATCTCGAGGCCATAGCGGGTGCGCTCCTGTTCCATATCCGGCAGGCCAAACAGCAGCAGCGGCGTGGCCTCGCCGGGTCGGTTTTCCCAGTGCCCCTCGATGGCGGCGATCTTCGCTGGCTGATGCTCAAGGGTGTTAAGACCATGCATATCCCCCACCACCGCCTGGATTGGCGCTACCAGCAGCGCCATCCACATCGCCATCGACAGCATTTTGCGGATGGCCGGCGAGTCGTTGCCGCGCAGAAGATGCCACGCGGCAGAGGCCCCGACGAACATGGCGCTGCTGAGAAACGCGGCTATCGCCATATGAAACAAACGATACGGGAACGAGGGGTTAAAGATAATCGCCAGCCAGTCCTGCGGAATGAGATGGCCATTTTCGATGGTAAAACCCTGCGGCGTCTGCATCCAGCTGTTGGAGGCGAGGATCCAGAAAGTGGAGACCAGGGTGCCAAGCGCCACCATGCAGGTAGTAAAAAAATGCAGCGCCGGCGGCACCTTATTCCAGCCAAATAGCATCACCCCGAGGAATCCCGCTTCGAGGAAAAAGGCAGTCAGCACTTCGTACAGCAGCAGCGGGCCGGTTATGCTGCCAGCAAACTGGGAAAATCCGCTCCAGTTGGTGCCGAACTGATAGGACATCACTAATCCGGAGACCACACCCATCCCAAAATTGACGGCGAAAATTTTCAGCCAGAAATTGTAGAGTGAGCGCCAGACGTTATCCCGGGTTCGCAGCCACATCCCCTCAAGCACCACAAGGTAGCTGGCAAGGCCGATGGTGATGGCCGGAAAGAGGATATGGAAGGAAACGGTAAAGGCGAATTGCAATCGGGCCAGATGAAACGCGTCGAATTCAAACATATTCCGCACCCATCATTGTGAATCGCCCCGGCCGCAGCCGGGGCTCATGCGAACATCACTTAGCCGATGAGGAAGTGTTTTGCTTACCGGCGCCGAGTTCGGCGCCGGTCAAAGGATCGCCCTGCGGGTCAGACTGCGTTCGCTTCAGCATCGCTTTGCACAGCGCTTCCTGCTCTGGCGTCAGGCCGACAGTAGCGCCGCCATCTCCGCCATCCACGGCCGGCTGCGGATCCTTGACATAATCGAAGTGTTTGTCACTGTTCCAGCTGCCGCGTACTTCTCCACCTTCAGACATATTGTAGTAGGTGTTAGCGTACTCGCTAATGGGCGGCAGTTTGCCCGGAGGATAGTTGTTGCGAATCGACTGCAGCGCCTTCTCAAAAGAGAGCTGATGCGCCGCTTCGCGGGTCATCAGGAACGCCAGCGCGTCTTTCACGCCGGGATCGTCGGTCACGTTAATCAGGCGTTCATAGACGATCTTCGCCCTCGCCTCCGCCGCGACATTCGACCGCAGGTCGGCGGTGGGTTCGCCGATAGTATCAATGTAGGCCGCCGTCCACGGCACGCCCGCCGAGTTGGTCAGCGGGGGACCGCCGCCGTACAGCAGCGAGGTAATGTGGCTGTCATTGCCGTTGGCGGTGAGTGAACGATAAAGTTCCGCCTCGCTCTCGGTGCCCTCAGCCAGAGCTCCTTTGGCGCCTTTATTCAGCATGCCGACCAGGGTGCCAATGATCTCCAGATGGCTCAGCTCCTCTGTCGCGATATCCATTAGCATGTCTTTGCGGCCGGGATCGTCATCGCTTAATCCCTGGGTGAAATAACGACACGCGGCGGCCAGCTCGCCCTGAGGGCCGCCAAACTGTTCGAGCAGTAAATTCGCGAGCCCCGGATTGGGTTCAGCAACGCGCACGGTATACTGCAGTTGTTTCACATGACGAAACATAGGCCTGCCTCCTGGGTTATTTTTTCGCTTCTACGCCGTCAGCATCTGAACGCAGGAGAAACTGCTCCGTGGTCTGAGGAATATGTTTGATCAGCCAGTCGGCCATTTCCCGCTCTTCCGCCAGGATAGCCTCAATAGCCGGGATGGAGGCGGTGTCGCCCGCTTTTTCAGCCGCCGCCAGCAGAGAGGTGTAGCAGGCGATCTCAAATTGTTCGAAGACGTACCCGCTGATCGAGCCTTTGACGATTTCATCGGAAGGAAACATTCCGCCGATGGACTGGCCGAGAGCCGCCATTTTACTCATCGAATCTTTAATCACCGAGCGCGAAATGTCGTTGCGGTCGAGGATCTCTTCCAGCACGGTAATTTGCCGTTTGGTCTCATTAATATGCTGTTCAATTCTGGCACGGAGATCCGGATAATTATCGATACGGCCAGCCATCGATTCCAGCATGGATTCTGCCTGCTTTTCCATGGCATGCGCATCGCGTAGCCAGTCATGATAATGTTCAACATGATTCATGGTCATTTCCTCGTGTCAGGGAGCGTTTATTTTTCCGCTTTTTTATTAATGTTACCTACCGCCAAATCGGTTAATTTAACGTCGGTTTGCTTTTCTTCTTCCAGCGTTTCGGCCAGCAATTTGACCGCTTTTTTATAGCCCAGCTGTTCTGCCAGGGTGACCAGGGTGCCGTAACTGGCAATTTCGTAATGCTCGACCTTTTGCGCAGCGGCAATTAGCGCAGCATCTCGTACCTCATTTTTTTCCGTGCTCTCAACGACTTCATTGGCCTCTTCGATTAATCCTTCCATGGCCACGCATTTCATGCGTTTGATTTTCAGGCCGGATTCCTGCTCAATAATTTGGTCAATACGTTCAATCTGGCCCTGGGTTTCTTCGAGATGAGCATTGAACGCCGCGCTGAGTTTTTCACTGGACGCCGCTCTGGCCAGTTTAGCCAGCCCGCGGGTTAATTGTTTCTCTGCGCTGTAGGTATCTGAGAGCAGGTGAATAAATACATCTTCAATGCTTTTCATATTCATAGAAATACCTTCTGGAGTCAGAAAATAACTGCGAGTCTATACAGACTCGCAGGAGATACTTTCACTTCAGGGTGCAAGGAAAAGGATAATCAGGAATTATCGGACTTGCGGCCACCGCCGTGGCTGTTTTGTCCGCCTTTTTTACCCGCTTCGGACGCACGCTGCGGATCATTTTTAAAGTTCCCGCCGCTGTGCTGACCACCTTTACGACCTGCTTCAGAAGCTTTTTCACGGTCTTCAGCAAAATTACCGGAACCACCACGATGCTCTGCCATATTTCACCTCATGTATATCGGTTATGTCAGTACGATACGAAAATATTCCGTATCACTCGTCGTTCGATATTTAACTCTAGCGGGTAATGCTGGTTAGTCAAATTATTATTCCGTTTTCCCGACGTCTTTCAGCAGTAATTCGGAATAATTCTACAACACACATTAAAAATAACCAGACGGCACATCACCGCTAACTTACTGTGTGCGGGGAAATAATACCTGCAGCCCTCGTATTATCGATACAATCGGAGTACTCCTGTTGAGGTATATAACGAAGCGGCGCGGCGAGGCTTCGTCGGCATGAAATTCAGAACTTTTCTAAAGATAACCAATAAAAAAAGCCGCTGGGGGAGCGGCTATCAAATAAAAAAATGGAGCGAATATCATGCCTGATTAAGGCTAGCCTTCTTCATCCGAATATGCAAATAACCCAACAAACCAAACGTGAAATAAGCGAAGCGTAAAATACACCCAACAACTGAAATATCACGCAGTTCCATTACTTGTACTCTACGCTTTATTTTTACGGTGGTTTATCGGTGGCCATCGCGTCAGGTCAATATGCCTTTGCGCCTGATGCGGTCAGCCGTTCTCTCCAGGAGAATATGCAATGAAAGCACTCACTTATCATGGTCCCCATCATGTCAGCGTCGACACCATGCCCGACCCGGCCCTTGAGGCGCCGGACGATATTATACTGCGCGTCACCGCGACGGCGATTTGCGGTTCCGATCTTCATCTTTACCGCGGAAAGATCCCCGGCACGCACCACGGCGATATTTTCGGCCATGAATTTATGGGGGAAGTGGTGGAAGCGGGTTCCGAGGTCACCGCGGTCCGCAAAGGCGACCGGGTGGTTATCCCGTTTGTGATCGCCTGCGGAGACTGCTTCTTTTGTCGCCTGCAGCAGTATGCCGCCTGCGAAAGCACCAATAGCGGCCAGGGGGCAACGCTCAACCGAAAAGGCATTTCGCCACCGGCGGCCCTGTTTGGCTATAGCGATTTGTACGGCGGCATCCCGGGCGGCCAGGCTGAATATGTACGGGTCCCCAAAGCCAATACCGGTCCATTTAAAGTGCCCGCCACCTTACCCGATGAAAAGGTGCTGTTTCTGTCAGATATTCTGCCCACCGCCTGGCAGGCAGTAAAAAACGCCGAGGTCAAACCCGGCAGCAGCGTGGCTATTTTTGGCGCCGGCCCGGTAGGCCTGCTGTGCGCCTCCTGCGCCAGGCTCAATGGCGCAGAGCAGATATTTATCATCGATCATAACGATTACCGACTCGATTTCGCGCAGCAGCGCTATGGCGCGATCCCGATAAACTTCGACACCCATGACGACCCGGCGCAGTGGATTATCGATAACACGCCGGGACATCGTGGCGTCGACGCGGTGATTGACGCCGTGGGCTTCGAGGCGAAAGGCAGCCTCACGGAAACCGTCCTCAGCAACCTGAAAATCGAGGGCAGCAGCGGAAAAGCCCTGCGCCAGTGCATCGCCGCCGTGCGCCGCGGCGGTATCGTCAGCGTGCCCGGGGTTTACGCCGGTTTCATTCATGGGTTTATGTTTGGTGATGCCTTTGATAAGGGGCTGACCTTCAGGATGGGGCAAACCCACGTCCATGCCTGGCTGCCGGACCTGCTGGCGCTGATTGAGCAAGGGCTGCTCACCCCTGAGGAGATCGTCACTCACCATATGCCGCTGGAGGAGGCCGCGCGCGGCTATCAGATCTTTGAGAAACGCGAAGAGGCATGCCGCAAAGTCATCCTTGTGCCGGGGATGCAGCCCGGGAAGGCAACGCTTTGAGGCGGAAGTTAATCCGCCCTCGCTGATACAGCCGTTAACCACAGGAGAAGTTAATGCTCGAGTTACGCCCGAATTGCGAATGCTGTGATAAAGATCTGCCGCCAGACTCACCCGAGGCGTTTATCTGCTCGTTCGAGTGTACTTTTTGCCGGGACTGCATGACGGCGCGGCTGCACGGTCGTTGCCCAAACTGCGGCGGCACCCCGCCTCCACCCTGCGCCGCCATGCACAGTAAAACCGGATGAACTGGCGTGGCAAACGGGAGCCATCGAGCTCCCTTTCTTCATCCTTATTTCTCTGCAGAAAAGTGCCACTCTGCGGCGGTCGATAGCGTCACAAATGGCCCGGCAAGCGTGATATTGTGATGGCCGATAATGTCAGGCGCTGACAACCGTTCGTTATCCATGGTTGAGTGCGCATCCGAGATCAGCACCGTCCGCCATCCCAGCGCCGATGCCGCACGGCAGGTCGTGTCCACGCAGAATTCGGTTTTCATCCCGGCAATAACCAGCTGTTTTACGCCGGCCTGGGCGAGCCGATGCGCAAGGTCAGTGTGCTGGAAACAGGAGGGGTACCTTTTAATAAAGACGATATCCCGCTCGCCGTTAACACCCATCTCAGGCAGCAGTTGGGTTAATGGACTTTGTGCTGAGAACGGAGAATCGTCCGGCCCGGTATGGCTGGCAAAGAAGACGGGCACCTCAGCCTGTCTCGCTTTTTCAATCAGCAGGCAAACGTTCGCCAGAAGCGCATCGGCCTGATACGGAGAAACCGGGCCATGGAAAAGCCCCTGCTGCATATCGATAATTAAAAGGGCATGCTCAGATGAAATCATGATGGGTCTCCATTCAGTGTGTCACGAACGGAGAGGTCTCTCCCCGTCCACATTGGCGGGGAGTGAGGATCTGTTTGTCAGGAGCCGGTCACAGATACGCCCACACCACCGCAGGTTACGGTCGTGGTGGTGGTGACGGTGGTGGTTGGCTGCACTGACGTAATCATTATCTGACCTTCACTGATTCCTTACCGATAAAAGATAAGCACGATTAAAACGGCTCTTTTCTTATAGCATTGAGCAGATACGGATGGCAATTTATGCGCGATCAACGCAGCCGCCAGCATATAAATCCCCCCTCCACAGAGAAAAGGCAAATCTATGCAACATGCTTATACCAGCAATATCACATGGACCGGCAATCAGGGCACGGGTACTTCGGGTTACAAGGCTTATGCCCGGACCTGGGATATCGCGGTAAAGGGAAAAGAACCCATTCATTGTTCAAATGACCCATTACTGGGCGGCGATCCCGGCAAAATGAACCCGGAAGATCTCCTGCTCTCTTCTCTTTCAGCCTGTCACATGCTGTGGTACTTACATCTGGCCTCCGATGCCGGCATTACGGTCATGGAATATCAGGACTCACCGGTGGCAATGGGTGAAGTATTAAAAGGGGGCGCGGGTCGCTTTATTTCTGCCACCCTCAGGCCGAAAATCACCGTACTACCAGGTACCGATCTCGACGCCGCCACGGCCATTCATCAGCAGATCCATCACGTCTGTTTTATCGCCCGTTCGGTCAATTTCCCGGTCAGTTACCAGCCTGAATTTATTATCTTTAACGCAGAGTAACGCGTTTCTGAAGGGTAATCCGGTGCGCAGGGACGGCGGCTGAGGGTATCCCCCCTCAGCCATACTTCGCTGCAGACCGAAGCATTCTGCTGTGGCCGTCAGTAGACTGCAGGGACATTCACCACGGAGCAGACTGATGATTGCGGTACTTTTTGAAGCCGACGCCTTACCAGAAGCACAGGAAAGATATTTACAGCTTGCGGCCGGGCTGACGCCTTTGCTTTCAGACACGCCGGGGTTTATTGCCATTGAGCGCTTTCAGAGCCTGAGTACGCCCGGCAAAATCCTCTCGCTATCCTGGTGGGAAGATGAAGCATCGGTGGCCAACTGGCAGCAAAATGAGCGGCATCTGGCTGCCCAGCGCGAAGGCAAAGCATCGATTTTTTCATACTACAGAATACGCGTCGCCCGCGTGTTCCGGGATTACGCATCGGATCGGGGAGCACAGTCAGATGTATGACATTCACGTGATTCTCAGCAACACGCCGGGCTCGCTTGGCGCAATGGGTATGGCGCTGGGTAACAACGGCGTGGGGCTCGAAGGCGGTGGCGTATTCACCACGCCTGATGCCGGACATGCGCATTTTCTGGTGGAAGACGGTGAGAAAGCCCGCAGGGTACTGACCGAGGCCGGTTTTGCCGTCAGCAGCGTATGCCGACCTCTGATCAGAAAGTTACCTCAGGAACGACCTGGGGAACTGGGAGACATCGCAGACACCCTGGCCCGCAATGGCATTAATATTCTGGTACAGTACAGCGACCACCGTAACCGGCTCATTCTCATTACCGATGATGACACCCGGGCAGCGGAAGTGA
The DNA here is from genome assembly GCF_002837615.1 of Klebsiella sp. X1-16S-Nf21. NCBI lineage: Bacteria > Pseudomonadati > Pseudomonadota > Gammaproteobacteria > Enterobacterales > Enterobacteriaceae > Klebsiella > Klebsiella sp. X1-16S-Nf21. The sequence continues at coordinate 78,135 of NZ_PJDK01000018.1, read as the reverse complement.
CCAAAAAATGGGCCATACTTTCTGAATGAATCTCCTGAAAACGCAGCAAGACAGTGAGCCAGAGGAGGCGCTGGAAACCGCTATGGCGATGGTGGCCTCCGCCCTCTCTGACCCGTCAAGGGTCAGTATTCTGTGCGCGCTGATGGATGGGCGCGCATGGACGGCAACCGAACTCAGTACGGTTGCCGAGGTGTCTGCCTCCACCACCAGCGGGCATCTTGCCCGACTGCTCAGCAACGGGCTGGTGGTGTGTCTCGCGCAGGGGCGTCACCGCTATTACCGCCTGGCGGGCGCGCATATCGCCGCGCTGCTGGAAAACCTGATGGGCGTCTCTATGCAGGCGCATAAGACGCTTCTCCCCAGCACCCCGGTTAATCTTCGTTACGCACGCACCTGCTACGACCATCTGGCGGGCGAGCTGGCGGTGAACATTTATGAATTTATGCTGCGGGAAAAATGGCTGGCGGCCGATGGACTGGCCCTGACATCAGCCGGTAAAGCCCAGCTTGAACGCCTTGGCGCAGTACTGAACACCCGCCCGCGACGTAAGCCTTGCTGCCCCTGTCTTGACTGGAGTGAAAGACGTTTTCATCTGGGCGGCGATGCCGGTTCGTCGCTGATGGCGCTGTTTGAGCAGAAAGGATGGATAACCCGCACGCCGGGATATCGGGAAGTGCAAGTGACGGATAGCGGCAGAGCGGCGCTGTCCCGGCTGTTTAATCTGAAAGTGAGCGGATAGCGTATTGCTTTTCAGTCACCCATTTGGCGCCTTACCGTTCGGCGCGGTTTTAACCTGCATTTTCTCCCCGAACTCACCCTCTAACTTTGGTGCATCTGTTTGCATGTCCGCATAAATTCCGCACCTCTATGTCGGGGAACGTGTGACGGGGGATTAAGGGCGCCATGTGAGGATAAGCTAATCTGTGCTCATTCCTAACCAGAAACAAATAATATGTTTCACTACCTCTTCTATAATAAATTTAAAATCAATAAGTTAAACCTGTTCAGTAAGATTAATTTTTTATATTTTAATCTAAAAACAATAACTTGCCAAATCCCGACTCTTGTCGAAACTGTCAGTGATGATATGTTTCCCATTCCCGGTAAACCGATATAATTGACTGATATTTAGATGTGTCAGCAGGACTGAAGAAAAACTGCAACTCCTTATCTTCGTACAACTCTCTGATTGGAACGTGATAAGTTTTCTTAAACGTTTCCTTGTTTAGTTTTCCTTCACGATAACTCATACAGGCTTGATCATATGCATTGAGCCAAGTTTCTTGTGCTGAATTATAATTTTTGCTGATGATTGGATAGTTGACAGCAGAGCTATCAGCTTCTGCGTATTTCATCAATGCCTCGCGCAGCTGTACTGTTGCAGTAGCAATACTATTTGTAATCTGACTTTCGAGAGCAGCTTCCTGTAACTTCAGCGCTCTTTTGGAAATAACGTTTGCATTGCGATATTGAAGTGCTGAATAGATAGAAGCCACCAAAGCTATACATGAAAGCGTAAGCGTTACAATATTTAATTGTTCTTGATTCATGGTTTCGGTCCTTTTGCTACCATTCTCATCATTGCTAGTATTTCATCATTGCTAATGGATGAGCCTGATTTAGCTAACGCCTCATAATCCTCCCTACCACTGTAGTGTTCAAGGGCGATAACATCATCGTCATACCCCATGTCCGTCAGGGCCTTTTTTAGCTCTTCGAGCATACGAACCCGTTGATGCTCAGTAAGAGGGTTTCCACCTACTGTTAAAGTCTGAATTTCCATCCAGATTTTATTCAATTCTATCACTCGCATATCTCCATCTTTGCATTTAGATATGCGAGCAGCATATATTTCTGCTAATTCCTTATAAGTTTGGACTGCCATAGTATCTCTCCTTGATGTATGAATTAGAGTCTGTATAGATAAAGTAAGACTTCTTCATTGTATTGAAGAAAATTAGAAGAACAAGATTTTTAGGGAATTTCACCAATGCAACGCATTCTTTTTCGCTATGAATGTTTTTTTAAAGAAAAAGAGATTCTATATATACACTTCTGGCAATGGCAAACTGCCAAGATATTTCCTAACCTGATATTTTTCTGAGTTCATAACCCGGTCATGGCAAATACTTCAGTTAGAAAGGCAGCATTGAACTGGTTGACGTCGTGCAGCATGATATCTGTCACTACACGATCCGATGAGCACCTGGGGGAATCATTGACTGAAAATCAAAAAAAACGGGAGCCCATCGGCTCCCGCTTTTGCTTAATCCACCAAGGGGATTACATGTTCGCGATAATCGCGTCGCCAAACTCGCTACATTTCAGCAGTTTAGCGCCTTCCATCAGACGTTCGAAGTCATAGGTTACGGTCTTGGCGGCGATAGCGCCTTCCATGCCTTTGACGATCAGGTCTGCGGCTTCGAACCACTGCATGTGGCGCAGCAGTAGTTAACTAATAACATTATTACTTATTGATTTAAAAAGAAAAATAGGTATTTTTGATATGTGGTTAATGTTTTTAGCCTAAGCCCTAACCTATTGAAATTCATTAGTATATTTTCAGTTTTGATAACTGGCTTTGAGTTTTTCAGCTCATCTGGATAGTGAATTATTAGCCAATAATACTCACTCCCTGTGAGTCGGGTTAAATATTTCGGATGTTCTAATTCATGCTTTGAAAGCATTATAAAAATACTATAAAAAAGCCTCGAAATTCGAGGCTTTGATTGAAAGCGCCATCACTATAATATTATTTCAATAATTATCTACCATGTAATTATTGCTCTTTTCCAAACTATCTTCCCTTTTTTCTCTTCTTTTACATACAGAATCTTTTTCATAATAAAATAAAAAACAAGAGAAAGCGCAATTATAGTAATATATGCACCGATACCGAAAGATACCAGAAACACAACTAAGATTCCAAAGAGCGCTACCAGTAAAGACGTACCGATAGATACCAAATTAATTCTTTTGCGAGCGTCTCTTGATACATACCCTTTAATCTGAAATGCATGGCAACTGTGGCAGCGGTCCTCATTAATTAAATTTGCACCACAAAATGGACATTTATCATCTTTTGTTGTCATTTATTTTAAATCTCAATATAATAGTAATCACTCATCCACAACCTTCCCTGGCAAGCGCAATTAACAACAGAATGTACTTTATTTTTTTGTTCTATTGTCTCAACTCCCTCAACAATCACGAAATTGCAGTATGATTTTACTTTATTTATTACGTTAAAGAATTCGCTCTCACTCTGTATTTCCCAGAAATAATCTTTATCAATTTTTATACATTCAAAATTAAACATATCTATAATTGTTAAGCTTGTTAAGCCGCTCCCAAAATCATCCAGCCATACTGGACACAATTTTGAAAGACACTTTAAGTCAACCATAGAGCATTTAGTATTGAATTCATGAAAATGCTCGTTAATCTCAAAAGCAATGTTTTTTTGGTTTTTTAAGTAATCACCAATATATTTATCGTTCAAAATACAATCGCTAATAAGACTATCAACATTCAACGAAACTGGTTTGAACTTCAATTTTGATGTGTCAAGCCTTTCAATTGTCAATATCTGTTTCTTAAACACATCGATTTTTTCTTTATCGCTTAATGAAGTGAAACAAAAACCAACTTCATTAGCAAGGTAATCATTGCAATACTTTTCTTTAACATTTTTCGTGAGAATTTCCCAAGAATGAATAGAACCATCTTTTTTAAAAGATGGTTCTAAAACAAATCTACAGGAATCTATTTCCACACTGTTCTTTGTCATTAAAAAAACACCGGAACTAGGAATAATCCTAATCGTGTCATAATTAATAATGAAAGAGAAATAGTTTAAAATGATCGATAACGATCGAACAATAGGCGAAACCTATCACATTTCATAAATTGATCGATTATTCAAATCAAATGACTCAAAAGGGAAAATCAATTAACACGAGCCAGTCATTAATTATAATAAAATCATACAGTTAAGCGGTGACACTGATTTGGTGGCAGGTATCAAACGTTAGTTGAGATGGTGTCTGTGGTTCCGAATAAATTTATCCGTATTGGTAATGCCGATCATAAACTATCTTTAAAATTTATAAGCATAAAATCATGAGAAAAGAAATCATATCATCTTCAATTATTCGGCATGCAATATCCATTCTTCCCGTTACGTTTAACTTCATATAGCATTTCATCAGCCTCTTTGATCCACTCGATGATTGATTCTTTATTTTCTGCGCAAGAAACACCGATACTGACAGTACAGTAAATATCTTTGTGAGAAGGTAATGAAAGATCTTTAATATTTTTTTGAATTAAATGAACCATAGCTATAACAAGCTTGCTATTACTGTTGTTAACAATTATAGCCAACTCATCGCCACCAATTCTTGCTGGCACGTCCTTCTCACCAGCGCACTCTCGTAATATTGTTGATATACGAGATAACACCGCATCGCCTACTTCATGACCATAGGTATCATTAATTTTTTTAAAATTATCAACATCAATGAGCATAAGATATGAATGAATTCTTTTTTTACGCGTCGCACGAAAAGCACTTTCCATTTTCTGCTCAAAAAAACGGCGATTTGGAAGATCTAGACCAGGATCCATCAGGGCCTGCTTTTCCAGTAACTCCCTTCTTTTCCTCAACTTTATAGATAAATGTCTTGAAACTACACTCAATACAATGGGATAGCAGGTTGCCAAGGGTAAAGAAAGCAATACCGTTCGGGTACTGAATTCAATCGTATATCTGAAATCATTTGCTAACCAAACTGCCAGGAAACTAATCATCATACACGTTAATGCTGGTTTTAAAATTTTCCATCCACCAGCAGCATAGCGATCAGCTATTTGAACTGAAATTATGAATAATGATGGAATTGGACTAACTTGCATTACGGCTATCCAGATACCAGCCCAGAATGAATCGAGTACCATATTCTTTTTTTCAGTACTCAGCATATCCTTCGACATCATGCTTGCCAGATAAGCAACCGATGGCCAGATGAGTGCATTCAAAATTAACAGGGCTATCGTTATTTTTTGATGTGACTGTTCTTGGAGGACTGAATATATAGGAAGAAAGCAAAGAACGACACCTATCTGACGTAAAAAATATACTCGTTTAATAAACGATGAATTTCTGTCAGATATGTATTTTTCATCTGGGAATTTTGTTAACATAGAAAGCCTATTATAAATCACTAAGAACCGCTATCACTTTAAACCACTAAATTACAAAATAAAACCGTCCTGCATTACAAACTTATAACATAGATGTGAAAATTACAAGATGGCACTTCAATTAATGATAAACGTATCAATAATAACATTTGACATCCATTTTCTTGAATCTATCGGTACATTTTAAATCTGATGAAAGACAATAGTTTAGGGTTATATCCTTAAACATGAAAAGCCAACAGGATTTAGCACTATTTTATTATTGATTTTGGTAGATTATTAAAAAACAACAAAACATCTGACCAGTAGAACTTTACTTGAACTTACTTATCGTTTACTGCAAATTATTCTGTGATGTACACAGCAATTAATGTCGTTTCAGTTGCCCCCGGCAAGTGCCTCCGGGGGATTTTTTATGCTCCTCAACTTTCTAGGTCGTCAACTCGCCTAATCAAATCCTGTACCACGGTCACCAAATCGGCGATGATGGCCGTGTAATCCACATTCATCACCGTGAATTTTTCGCCATCAATCTCCTGCTCGATGCCGGGGAAGGTATACAGGTCATCAACTTTCTCAGCTTGCTGGGCTATAAACCCACGCCTCCTGCGTGTTTCGCCCTTCATATTGAACTCGCATACCCCCAGCGCGTTAATGCGCCTGGAGGCACCTTCCTGAGATTCCGTAAAATCCTCTTTCAGCCGCACGTCTGAGCCGGTAGTCAGGACGTCCCCTTTGCCAGTGGAAATGGTGCCGCCAGCACGGAATATCCATGCGTCAGTACGTCCGAACCCATCCGCGTACAGCACAAGCCGGTGCTCAGTCCCGACCTGCTCTTCCATGTACATCTGTACGTAAGCCCCGTCCACGTCACCATAGGCCCCGCGCCCGGCCATCAATGAGCGTACCGGATTGGAGGTCAGTTGCGTTCCGATGGCTGGGTTTGCTGGCATGGTCGATGATGCTGTGATCCTCCCGTCCGTGACCCAAAAACTTTGTACCTGCGCGTTCAGGCGGTTCTGCCTGTCGTGGATAAGGCGAGCGGTATAATCCGCACTGCTGCCGTTGTAGTGGAAGTCAATGTAAGGCGTGTTCATTGACAGCTCGATCGCCTGCGTCAGAACCTTCCCCTTTGACGTGTTATCGATGTTGCCGCCAGCTGATAACCCACCGGGCAAAGTGGTCTGGTTATCGGTCCCAATAACGAGGATGTCATCAAAGGTATCTGACGGTGACACAGTGGTCGCTCTTGAACGCTGAACCCTGAACGGTGTTCCCGAGCCAACGGCAATTGTCCCGCCTTGCCCCTGTTTTTTGAGCAGAGCCAGATCTGAGTTCTTACCGAGAATAAAACCGGCATTATCGCTGGTTATAACCTGCGAGCCGTCGAGTTTGTTTCCTCCGGTGAGTTTTTCCAGCGCGTTAAGATCCGATGCCTTCGCCATCCCGCCTATCGCCGGCACGGTCACCTGCTTTCCGGTGATCGGGTCAGTCAGGGTGATATTGCCACTGCCGGTCAGGGCCATCGACCAGCCCTCCACCACACTACGCCAGAATGCAAATGCGCTGGCCAGCTGGTTAGCAAACGACGAGGTACTGGCGGTTTCAGCGGTTATAATGCCGTAACTGGCGCCGGAAAATGCGGTGGTGATATGCCGGGTCAGCGTCAGCTGCGTGTCACTGTCCACGGATTTGATCGCATACAGGTCAGCACTACCGCTGCGGTAGACCACCAGAATCGACCCCGGCTGTATCCCCAGCGCCACCTGTGACCACTTTGTTGTCGCTCCTGTCACCCGCGCCTGAGATGCTGCGCCCGTGACGGTGCCGACTTCATACATCGCCATAATAAAGTTCCTCCTGGATGATTATCCCTGGAAAAAGAAAAGGCCCCTTGCGGGGCCTCTGTTAGCTGAATGAGTTGCTGTTTGTACGGAACGCCGTGGCGGTGATGTTCTGGATCGAGCAGCTATAGTCAATCGAAGCATCGTTGCCGCGCGCCTTGATAAAGAAGCTGACATTGTTGTTATCAGCCAGCAGATCAGCAGCGAAGCGGAATTCCTGAGTGAAGTCGCCAGCCTGGAAACCGCCGGCGTTGGCAAAGAAGCGACGCGTTACTTCCTGCCCGCCAATGTTGAACGTGATATCAACAGAATACGACTGCTGGACATTGCCCGCGCCAGTGAGGTGGTAAACCAGTGTGCACGACAGAACAATCGTCATCCCATATCCACGGTTCTGGTATGCCCCGTTACGCTGAACAGTCTGGTTGCGGCGGAAAGCCATATCATCGTAGCGGCGAGCTACTGCGATATCACCGATAAATGACTGAGCTTCCAGGGTGCCTTTGAACTTGCCGCTTGCCGCCTCAATGTGACCACGGAAGATCCCATTGTTGAACTGCGCCCCACCATCCTTGTTGATGCTCCAGCCGCGTGACCCGTCGACATAGTCGTTTGACTGGATGACGTTGCCGATCTTCGCATTCGTGATGGAACCGTCCGCGATTTTGGTTGAGGTCAGGGAACTGTTTTTGATACGTGCCGTATCGATATAGAGTTCATTGCCTTCGGCAATCATCACCGGAACTGCCGTCGCATTGTTACGGTTAAACAGCGAGAACCGGTCGGCGTAGAGGATCATGTCGCTCGTTTCACCATTGCTGCCCAGCGTAATCCCCGCGCCAACATTCTTCCCGTTAACCGTCTCAACCTTCATCGACCACAGCGAACTCACCGTACCATTCACATCCGCCACGGTTTTAGCGGTGTTCTGAACGGAAGCGCTGAGATCCCCGACACTGGATGTCAGGGTCGTCTGCTGCGTTGCCAGCGCCTCCAGTGCCGTTGCATGCGTCTGCTGGGTACTGGTGATACTGGCCACCGATTTAATCGTATTGTCCAGCGTCGTCTGGTTTTTGATGTTGGCGGCCGCCTGCGCGTCAATCTGCGACTGAAGCGAGGTATTCAGGCTGGCCTGTGTGCTCTGGCTGTCGCTTAGCGTCTTCGCCATGTTATCGACGCGGGAGTTGGCGTTATCCACTTTCGTGGCCAGTGCCGTCTGCTGCTGCGCCTGGGCAGTGATTTTCCCTTCGGCATCCGTTACGCGCGCCGTCAGGCCGCTCACGGTACTCGCCGTCGCGTCAGAGGCATCCTGTGCCGCTTTCGCATCGGTAACATCCGTGATGACCAGATCGTCGATATACAGTGAATAGCCAGGGGTACCGTTGCCGGTGGCGCCACGGGTGGAGATCCAGACCACCGCGCGTGTTCTGCCTGCCCCGTTGTTACTGGCGATCCCCGTGAATTTCACCCATTTATCGCGCGCGCCCAGAGAGGCTTCGCTGACAGTGACCGCCGCCTGCCAGGCATTTTGCCCGGCAGCATTCTGCGACTGGATACCGACCAGCGTTGTCCACCCGGAGGAGGGTGCCTGATCCGCCGGCATCATGGCCCAAAACTCAAACCGGAACTTCGCGTCCTCACGGACTGACTGCCAGGTGCCAAGCTGTTTATCGCTGTTGCCGCCGTTGTTCTCATCCCGTCTCAACCTCAGGCTCTTATCGCCGGTGAATTTCTGAGACGCCACCACAACGGCGGTGCCGCTCCCGCCCAGCACCTGGCCATCGCTGTAGCTTTCAAACGTACCGTCAACCCACGGATTAGCTCCCTGAGTGCGGATGGTATTGATGGTGCTGGTCAGCGACGTGATGCTCTGCGACTGGCTGGTGATGGTGTTTTCCACCTGGCTTACGCGACCGGTCAGTGAACTCACCGCGGACGTGTCAGCCTTTTTACCCAACTCAGTATTCATCGTGGTCAGGCTGTTCTGCAGGCTGGTGAGCTGCTGCGACTGCGAATCCAGTTTACCCTCGGCAGACGTCATCCGGGTGGTCAACCCGGTGACAGCGCTTTGCTCAGCTTTCTGACTGACCGCCGCATTCGTGACGGCCAGATCGCCGCTGAGTTTCGTCAGCTGCTGCGCCTGGGTGGTGATAGCCCCTTCCGCAGCGGTGACGCGGGTATTCATCTGAGAGATGGCCCCGGTATTAGCCGCGATATCTTTTTCATCCGTAACATCGAGGACATGAAAATCATCAAAATACATTGCCCCCGCGCTGAGGAAGGTCGTTAGCTGGAAACTGGCCATTGTGGTCTTCGTGGCTTTCCAGTCAAACGTTACCAGTTGCCAGCCAGAACTAAACGGTCCGTAGTTTGAGCCGACCAGCAGACCAGTGTTGTCGGCCACACGAAACTTCGTGTTACCCGCATCTTTAATCGTGGTACCCGGATCCTGCTTCGCCCATACCCCCATGCGGTAGGTACGACCCTGGGTGATACTGATTTCCTGTCCGACCAGGTTCGACTGGCCGGCGGACATTTTCAGCGCCTTGTTACCCGAGTGCGGAACCTGTAAATCGGCCACCGTTGCGGTACTGCTCCAGCCGGTAAAGCCCGCTGCGCCGCGCTCAAAACTGCCGTTGACAATGAGGTTGCCCGGCATTTTCCCGCTGGCGTCAATATCCGCTGACGTCTGGCTCAGGCTGTTACTCAGTTGCGTCAGAGAATCCCCCTGCGCACTGAGTGTTTTGCCCTGCTCCGTGACCTGATTCTGCAGGGTGTTCATCGCGCTTGCGTCCGCTTTTTTGTTCACGTTCGCATTCGTCGTGGCCAGATCGCTGCTGAGTTTTGTCAGCGCGCTGTTAGCTGCCGCGATGTCATTCCCCTGCTGCGTCACCGTGCCCTGCAGCTGCGTCACCGCGGTCGTGTCAGCCTTTTTACTCACCGTATCGTTTGTCGACCGGAGGCTGTTCTCCAGCGAGGTGGTACGCGTGCCGATGCTGCTGAGCGTATCGCCCTGCCGGCTAACCGTGGTGGTCAGTGAATCCACCGCTTTTGCGGTCGCATCTGCGGTTTTCTGCGCACTGTTCGCCACCGTCACGTTACGCATATGCCAGTCGGCAGCGTACCAGACGGTGCCGAACGGGCTGCTCTGATTAACCTGCAGGAACGGCCGCAGCAAGCTGGTATCGGATGGCACCGTAAAGCGCCAGGTGGCTCGTTTCCACGCGGTGGTGGTCTTGGTGTTACCCCCGGACGCTTTCGCTCCGATGCCACCGGTGGCGGTGGTGGCCCGACCGATATAGAAGTTAAAGTCAGCGCTGCCGGTACCACACGCTACCAGAGCAGACATTTCGAAAACGTCGCCCGGCGTCACGGCGATGTTGTTAATTTTTGGCACATGGTCTCGCCCGGCCAGCCGGACGGCATACCTGAACGGGCAGTCAGCCGGCACACCATCGGCGGTGGTCTCCACCACGTCATAACCCATGCGGTCATACGCCGGATCAAATGACGGGTTTGGAATGTAATCATCCCCGGCAGCATTCCCGGCGTTCACCGCTGCCGTCAGGCTGACGATGTTGCTGTTGGCTGCCGTGAGGCCTGCCTCGGTTTTCTCCACCCGGCCAGTCAGCGCGTTAAGCGCCGTCTGATCCGCTTTGGTGTTGACCTTATCGGTGGTGCTGCTCAAATCGCCCTGCAGCTTCGTGATAGCCTGCCCCTGGGAGGTGATTTTGCCTTCCGCACTGGTGACCCGGCTGGTGAGATCACTCACCGACTGCGCGCTGGCCTTTTGTGCCACGTTGTTGTTGGTGGTGTTCAGGCTGTTCTGCAGATTCGTGATGCTCTGAGACTGCGCGGTCAGCTGCCCCTCGGCATTCGTCACCCGACTGGTGAGGCTGTTAATGGCCGATGTGTTCGCGGTAATACCGCTGGCCGCATCATCCGGACTCGGTGACCAGTCGGTCATCACGGTCCCGGTTTCCAGCTGAGGGCGGCAGAGCCAGACTTCTTTGTCGGCAGACGTCGCGCTTTCCAGACGCGCGGCAATCAGCCGTTTGGTGCCACTGGTGGCAGGAATAACCCATTTCACCCAGTAACGCGCCCATGCGGTGGTCAGTTTCGTGACCGCCTTGCCGTCACCGGCCCCGCCTTTAACGCCCTGGCTGGTTTCCGTGGTGGTGGTGTTCGACGGGTTATAGAAATAGCTCGCCATCTCCTGCCCGTCATAAGCCCCTTTCGCATAGAAGCTGAATACAAATTCCGTACGCCCGGTAACGTCCAGCGTCTGTTCATCCAGCTGGGTATAACCGGATGCACCTTTCGCCAGCCGGGTGTAGGCCACGCGGTCGCCCAGATAGGTCTCTGTGGCGTGGCGGCTGCTCCATCCTCCCAGTGTGTCCGCATTGCGGATAAGGTTGGTCCCGCCCACGGCCAGGGAGGAAAAGTTGTTTTCCAGGTTCGTCAGCGCGCTGCTTTGCGTGGTCAGATCCCTGCCATGCTGTTCAACGGTGTTCTGCAGGCTCTGCAGCGCCGTTGCATCAGCCTTCTTCGCCACATTGCTGTTGGTCGTGTTCAGGCTGTTCTGCAGGCTGGTCAGGCTGTCTCCCTGCGATTTCAGGCTGCCTTCGGTAGCCGTCAAGCGGGTCGTCAGATTCGTCAGCGCGCTGGCATCGGCCTTGCCGCTGATATCCTTACCAAGTTGCGTCACATCCGACTGCAGTTTCGTGATCGCGCTGCCCTGAGACGTAATATTCTTCCCGTTCTGCGTGACTGATGCGGACAGACTGGAAAGCGCCTGCGCATTCGCATCGGCGGCATCGAGCGCCGCTTTCGCATCGGTCACGTCAGTGATGATCAGATCATCAATCAGGAAGGCGTCACCCAGGCGAACTTTTGGTGTATTCGGGATGGAGATCCTCACCATTGCCTGTTTCAGCGCGGTTCGGTTGTTGGTCAGATAGCCACTGACTTTTGTCCAGTTGTCCACCGACAACTCAGAGACTTTCACATTCAGGCCAGGCCACGACCAGCCATTGGCAGAATCCTGGAAGGAAAATCCGAGCACCATATAAACGGTCGGATCGGCGGTCGAGCCAGCCGGCAACTTAACCCACGCCTCCACGTAATAGACCGCGTTATCGCGAACCTGCATGCCTGAAAAGATATGGGTATCGTTATTATCCGTCGCGTTCGGGTTGTACTCCGTACTGCGCGTAACACGCAGGCTTTTGGTCCCGCTGTGAGCAGCTTCACTGGTGATAACGGCGCGGGCATTACTGAGAACATCGCCGACGGCATAGGATTCAAAACTGCCGTCCGGCAGTACGTTGGCTCCCCGTGTCGCCTGCTGCTTCAGCGATGTATTCAGGCTGGTCAGGCTGTCGGCCTGGCTACGGATATCCTTTTCAGTCTGGGTAACCCGGTTGGTCAGTGAACTGACCGCCGACGCATCAGCCTTCTTCGCCACATCGCCTTTGACCCCTTCCAGCGCGTTATTCAGCGCCGTGATGGATTGCCCCTGTGATGTCAGGGTGTTCCCCTGGTTCGTCACCGTCCCGGTCAGAGACGAAACAGCATCGCTGGTCGCCTTGATGTTGGTTTCATCGGTGATATCAAACACCCGGACGGAATCGAGCCAGATTTCACCGTTTGTCGGATGAGAATAAAGTTTGAAGTTCTGCCCGTCCGTGCCGGCAGCCGTCAATCCGGTTTCCCAGGTGATGGTTTGCCAGTCAGTGGTCAGCGTGACCGTTTTATCCTCATACGTACTGTCCGTCTGGCCGATTTTGTTCTGGCGACGGATCAGCAGACTCATCGCGCCGGAAACACCTTTGGCCTTCACCACCACCCGATACTTGCGCTGGCCATTCAGTGGCACCGGCTTGTTGTTGTTGGAGAAAATGCCTGGGCTGGTAGTGGTCGTCCGGTTCAGCCGGACCCCCGCTTTCCCGTCCCCGAAATCGCCAAAGGTCACACCGGCTGGATACTGAATATCCCAGGCAGTGCTGCCCTGCAGAAAATCAAAGTTCGGGATCAGGTTGTCGCCGGCGTTGCGGGTGGCCGTCAGCACATTCGCCAGATTTGTCAGTTGCTGGCTCTGTGTGGTCAGTTTCCCTTCCGCCTCTGTCACCCGGTTATCGACCGAAGTCAGTGCCGTTGCATCGGCCTTCTTCGACACATTGCTGTTGGTCGTGTTCAGGCTGTTCTGCAGGTTCGTCAGATGCTGGCTTTGTGAGGTGATGGCCCCTTCCGCTGTGCTGACCCGGCTCGTCAGTCCGGTCACGGCGCCGGCGGTGGCATCGATGTCCACCCGGTCGGTAACGTCAGTGACGTAAAAATCATCGAAGTAGCGGCTGCCGCTAATCAGATAGTTACTCAGCGTCACCGGCAGGCTGGCTGTCTCCGTCGCTTTCCAGCGACCGGAAATCAGGGTCCAGTTTGTCCCCACCGTACCGCTGTTGTATGGACGCTCAAAAACCGGCTGGCCGGCAGAGTTGCCGATCCGCAGCTTGTTGTTCCCCGCGCCATTATCCGTCGTCGCTCCGGGTTCCTTGACCCACACCCCGATTTCATAGGTTCGCCCGTGAACAAACGGGATGTATTGCCCCGGAGTCACATTCCCCGGATCAACCTTCAGCGCCCGCGTCCCGCTGTGAGGAACGGAAACCTCCACCACACTGGTCGCGGTTGACCGCCCGGTGTAACCATCCAGCCCGCGTTCAAACGAGGGATTCACGACCAGGTTACCCGGTATCTGCCCGCTGGCATCGATATCTGCCGCGACCTGCGAGAGGCTGTTCGACAGGTTCGTCAGCGAATTGCTCTGGCTCTCCAGCGTTTTGCCCTGCTGCGTCACTTTCGTGTCGAGCGTGGCCAGCGCAGTCGCATCGGCTTTCTGCGCCAGCGCTTTATCGGTATTCGCCAGATTTCCGGTCAGTTTCGTGATGGCGCTGTTCGCAGCAGTCAGGTCGTTGCCCAGCTGTGTAACGGTATTGGTCAAATCCTGCACCGCTGTCGCATCAGCCTTTTTGGCCACTGCGGCATTGGTGGTTGCCAGCCCGTTTTCCAGCTGAGTTGTCCGGTTGCCGGTCGAGGTCAGCAGATTACCCTGTTGCGTCACGGTGGTGGTCAGGGAGTCAACCGCCGCCGCCGTGGCATCCGCAGTATCCTGAACCTTTTGCGCCGCTGTCACATTTCGCATATGCCAGTCCGTAACGAACCATACGGTGCCATACGGGCTGTTCTGCGAGATCTGCAGGAACGGGCGGATATAACCCCTGTCCACCATCGCCTGCGTGACCTTGAAGCGCCAGGTGGTTCTCTGCCAGGTCGCGGAGGGTGATTTCCCGCCCCCCGCCATGAGTGGCGCACCGGTGCTCGTATCTGGCCGAACGGCGGTGCCAACATACAGATTAAAATTCGCCGTGCCGGCGCCGCAGGCAACCAGTGCGCTGATCTCAATCACATCGTTAAGCGTGGCCGGGAACGCGGCAAAGTTAGGATGGTGATCCCGGCTGGCAATTAGGGCCGCATAACCATACGGGCAGCCCGGCGGGACCTCCTCAGCCGTCGTGGCTACCACGCTGAACCCCATCTGGTCATACGCCGGGTCAAACGTCGGGTTGGGAATTAAATCCCCGCCTGATGCGTTTCCGGCCCGTACAGCGGATTTCAGCGAGGTAATGTTGGCGTTAGCAGCCGTCAGCCCGGATTCTGTCTTCTCCACTCGTCCGGTTAGCGAGTTCATCGCCGTCTGATCCGCTTTGCTGGCCACGTTCGCGTCTGTCTGCGTCAGCGCATTCCGGAGCTGGGTGATGTTCTGCGAATTGCTGACCACATCGTTGCCAATCTGGCTGACATTCGAGCTGAGCACGCCGGCTGCGTTTGCCAGCGCGGAAACCCCGAGACCGGAGTACATCTCAGCAACCTTGTCTGACAGCTTCAGACCCAGGTTGATATACGCCTGGCCGGTCCACTGATTCACCAGAAACTCAACGGTGTTCCAGCCGGCTTTCAGTTCAAAACTGACGGTATTCCAGCTGGCGTTACCCCAGGCGACCTGCACCCCATTCACAAATATGGCGCCGGTATCGTCAAAAACCCTGGCGCCGGGCGCCAGTGTGATGGTGGTATCTGCGGCCACTTTCACCTGGCAGGAATACAGCGCGATCAGATAGCTGCCGGCGGACGTAAAGTCCAGTTTGGCCGCGTCGGCCACCTCATCCACGACCGTTGGCGCCACGGCGCGAATATCGCTGAATGACGGGACTGTCCCGGCGTTAGCCAGCTGCACCGGATAGAGTCGACGGGACCAGCGATTCGGCTGGCCATTGACCAGTTGATTCGACAGGCTGGTGATACTGTCAGTATTGCTGCGAATATCCTGCCCGTTTTGCTCTACCTGCTGCGTTAAGGCAGTGACCGCAGCCGCTTCGGCTTTCTTCGCCAGCGCGGCATTTGTCGTGCCCAAATCGCTCGTCAGTTTCGTGATGGACTGACCCTGGCTGGTTATCCTGTCACCCTGCCGGGTAACAACAGACTGCAGCCCGCTCAGTGCCTCATTCGTACCATCCAGGCCCGTTTCCGTCTGGCCAACCCGGTTAGTGAGCGATGTTAACGCAGCGCCCTGCGATGTCAGCGTGGTGCCCTGTTGCTCAACTTTCTGCGTCAGGGACGTCAGCGCGGCCGCATCGGCTTTTTTCCCGAGGCTGGTTTCCAGGCCACCGATACGGCTCGCCTGCGCGCTCTGCTCTGTCGTCAGAGAACTCAGTTCACCAGAAACAGCAGCTTTGTTGTCGTTAAACTGCGTCTGCAGGGACTCTCTGGCCTTAACTTCCGCTGAGATGGCGGTAACGCGCGCGGTTTTTTCCTGGTACAGCAGCCCGGAGGTGACTTTCTCCAGATCGCTCCCATCATAGGAGCCACGCATCTGCGCCGCCAGCGTGCTGCGTGCCTGCGCTTCGGCGGTCAGCGCGTTACTCAGCGTACTGCGCACATCCTGCAAAGCCGCCGTACTGGCGCCGGGTGCTGGCCGGCCAACGGCGATCCAGTCGAATTCGATAAAGTTGCTGGCATCCTGCTGGTTCGTCAGGTCCAGGCGAATACGATCAATGTTCCCTGTCCACGGAATATCACGCACCGTCAGGGTTGCCACCCCATCGGCATACTCCGGCTCAGCAACAATGTATCGCTTCGTGTTATTGAAGTTTTCGCCGGCAGACACCCAGCGGATCTCACCCGCCCAGACTGGTTTGCCGGTTTTACGAAAGCGCAGCATGATGAAACGGTACGCCGCACCATCGACAGCCAGCCCGCCAGGAGAGGTAATGTACGGATCGGTGGCGCTGTCCGCCGGGCGTAACCAGCCATCCTGTGAAACACCCGGTACGCCGGCGCTGCCGGTCCAGCCCTCGGTCGTCTGATTGTTGAAATGCCAGATAACCTGCGAATCGAACTGGATATTAGCGCCGGCAGCGAGGCTGGACATTTCCCGCGCCAGATTTTCATCGGCGGTCTTCATCACCTGAGTCAGGCTCTCGATACTCGCCTCAATCCCCTGCGTTGCCGCCAGCAGTTCATCAGCGGCCTGTGACGCCTTCGCGTTAACATCGGCGATACGATCCGCGGTCTCCTGCTTCACCGCATTGGTCAGCGTGGTGTTGACCTGAGACAGCGACTGCTTCAGGCCATTCTCGGCAGTCTTTATCTGCGCATTCAATGCGGCATCGCCGTCGGCCAGCGTTTTGCTGACCCTGGCAATCTCCAGGTCGATGGTGGCGTTGATTTCCGCAGCCGTATCGGTGACTGACTGTCTTGCCTGGGTGATGCTGTCGGTTAGCGACTTGTTCACAGTTGCGATCTGCTTGTTCGCATCTGCGACGGCGGATTTTGCCTCCTGAACGCCTTTGTTTGCCTGAGCCAGACCAGAATCGAGAGCCTCATTGACCGAGGTGATCTCATCCGTGATGGTTTTATTCACGGCGGAGATCTTCCCGTCAACATCAGCCGTGATGCTTTCCGCCGATGCATCAATATCCTGGCTGACCTGCTTCGCCTGGTCTTCGGCTTCCTTACGCAGAGCTCCAGCGGTCTGCTCCAGTTCCTGCTGCGTATTGCGGATACCTTCCTGCGTTTCGCTAATGGTACGCTGCGTTTCCTCCCAGGCGGCCGTATCCTTGATCGCGTCGGTCAGGTTTTCGTAGTAATCATCAAAGTTATCGCTGGCCATCCCCTGGACCCAGCCGGTCCACGGGCTTTCATTGCCCAGACGATCCACAAGGCGCGCCCGATAACAGAATTCTGCGCCCATACTGAGGCCCATCTGCTGATAGCTTTTCCCCGGATAGGCCACGTCTGATAACAGCATCGGCGCACTGCCGTCCTGATTTTTGCTGTACTGCAGTTCCGTGCGCAGCGTATCCCCCGAGCCGGTCGGGAATTCCCAGCTAACCTGGACCCCATGAACCAGCGAACGGGTTGCCAGCGCCAGCGGCGGAAGTGGGGCACCAGACTTACCGGTCAGCTCGGTTTCTTTCGAGATCCCCCATACGGACGCGATATCCTGCGCGTTAATCGCCCGCACACGCACAACGTATCGACCGGTATAGATACCATCGACCTCAAACCGCGTATTGCCGGTGCGCGGCAGGTTAATCCAGTCACCATTGTTCTGACGCCACTGCATTTCATACGCAATCGCATTTTTCACCGGCGACCAGGTGGCAACCAGGGTGGTGATGCCAATCCCCTGCGACACCCGGTAGAGGCTGGAAATGGTAATGTCGTCCGGTGCCTCCTGTCCCCGTGGGGGAACAACGGTCACAGGACGGTCTTCGATCACCGCGCCATCATCCACCCGGGGAAACTTGTTCGGGTTATACGGCAGGCCGTTAATAGTGACCGTGCCATCGTTATTGTTCACAACGCGCTTAACCCTGAATTGCTGAATGGCCAGGTCTGACTGATCCAGAATCCAACCCGCCTCCGCCTGCGGTGCCGGGTTATACTCCTGCTCTACCGTAACAATACGGTCCTGCACACCCTGAACTTTACGCCCCTGCGACTTTCCGTCCGGCAGGTTAATGATGAGCGTATCCCCGGCTTTTGCCGCGACCGCGCGGTCGAGAGTAATCCTTTTTCCTGAGACTGCCGCCACACGACCGCCGTTCTGCCGGCCAGCCATAGGGGCATTGTTGATACCGATAACCTTGCCAACACGGGGAATGCGACCCTCCATCCCCGTTTTAAACTCAACGCCATTGTCGTCGCGGTTTGTCTCGATGGCGTAGGCGCCGTGGCGCTGCGCCTCGGATTCACGTGTACAGCCAATCCGGGACAGCTCGATAGTGTTAAATCCGAAGCGGTCTGCAACCTCCTGCGAATAGACGCTGGCTTGATCGTCCTGATAGTTATTCTGTGGGTTGCTGTAAGTGACGATGGCCGCGCTATAGTTGGTCCGCTCGGACGTGCTGGAGAACGTGAAGGAGCCGACAATATTCGATTTGTTGAAAACAAAATCGGGGTCCATCTCACGCGGCATATCGGCATCAACCGACAGCAGATTATTCGACCAGCTAATCATGCCCCGAAAAATGTTCGCGAGATCCATTAATACGGTCCAGGCGTCAGTCCGCTGGGATATATAGAGATCGCAGAGATAACGGGCCTCTTTTCCGCCAGCACCATCTGAGACCGGCGCATCGCAATACTGGCCGATCTGATACAGGGTCCATTTATCCACCTGGTCGGACGAAATACGCTTTCCAAGTCCATAACGTTTGTTCAGCACCAGATCGTAAAAAATCCAGGCGGGGTTATTCGACCAGGCCCACTTAAAGGTCCCGTCCCAGCTTCCGCTGTAGGTACGTTCGACAGGGTCATAGTTCGACGGTACGCGAATGACCAGCCCCTTTGCCTTGACCGTCACGGTCGGTGTCCGGCCATCAAAAAGCGTTGAATCGAACTGAACGAACAACAGCGCGGTGTTCGGATAGCGCAGTTTGGCGTCAACGATTTCCGTTATCGACTCGATACGACTCACGTCCGCCGTTTTGTTATTATTCTTATTCTCAGTCAGACGGCGAACGCGGATCTGCCAGCCGGAGTTTGCCCGCGGCAAATCGATGCGGTAGCTGCGCTCATAGCCCGTGTTAGCTATGCCATCGACGGTATCGCGGCCATATTCGGTATACGTGCTGCCGTCTGTTGAAACATCGATAGCGAACTCAATGCGGTAACCATCTTTGCCACCGCTGTCACGCAGGCTGTAGACCCCGTTCGGAAATTTAATACGCAAGCGAACAGCCGACAGCTGCGTGTTGTTGATCGCCTTTACCCACGGGGTGCCAGACTTGATTTCCGTGCTGACGCTGATTTCGTTTTCGACCGCCGGGAAACCCTGAATGTAATCCTGGTCAACCAGACCACTGCGCCACTCCCACGTCACGCCCGGAAAATTTTCATGGCCATCGGCATCGAGCAACGGCGTACCGTCGAGGCAAATATCCTGACCGGTAAACTGACCGGCAATTTGACCTTCTGACAGTGCCAGCAAGATTTTCATATAGGCGACCGAGGCAATTTCCGTCCCGCGATTCTGCCCGTTATCCTTGTTACCACCGTTATTTTTAGCGCCAGCGATTCCTTTTATTTCAGCCATTCTCAAACTCCGGGCAAAAAAAATCCCGCCGTGGCGGGAAGGGTAAAATGCATTTTTTTATTGCTGTTCTTCGGTATAAATACCGCCACTGATAATGACGCCGCCTATTTCACGCAGGCCATACAAGATCGGTACACCGTTGCCGGCAGCGACCTGATTAACAGGCGCACCAAATGAGTACGATTTTTTCGTATCCCGATCCGTTGTCATACCCTGGGTACCGCTGGGCGCCAGCATTTGTACAACGCCGCCCAGCATCATCGCCGCCCCCATTTTGTAGAGGAACGGCGAGGCAGCGGCGGCAGGGGTAAAACTCAGCACCATACCAACGGCAACGAGTACGGCACCAAAAATGGTCTGGAACACCCCGGCTTTTTTACTGCCAATAATCACAGGCGCAATTTTGATTACGTCATGCACACCATTCAGAAACAGGTCATCCTGGCTCAGATTTTTTTCACCGTTAAAGATCATGTACGTGACTCCACGTCCCTCGCTGGTCTCCAGCCATCGTTCCAGTCCAGGAACCATGATGCACAGCGCGCGGATAGCCTCCCGTACAGAAGATACCGACAGGCGATGCTCCCGGCCGAACAGCTTGCCCAGCTTGCCGTACAGGCGAACCAGAACCATTTTCTCTATCGTATTAGTCGTCATTTTTATGCCTCAGCGTCAGCATGGTTCGCTCCCGCCAGATCCCACCGTATGGAACCTCACCACTCAGCTGGCCATACATGTGGTGCAACATTTTTCCGTTGCCCAGGTAAATGCCGGCGTGGTTGATTTCGTCCGCTCTGTACTGCATCAGAATCACATCGCCTGCCTGCAGCTCGCTGGCGTGAGAATAAAACCCGGCCTCCGCATAGTGCCGCACATACAGGTTTTCCCCCCGGGTCCACCAGTTGTCCTCTCTGGGAAAATCAGGCAGTTCGATACCTCGCTCCTGCATATACCAGTCGCGGACCAGTCCGTAGCAGTCCCAGCTACCGTGGATAAACGGACGGTTCAGAAGAGGCGGGGAATCATCCGGCGTCGTGACGGTGTAGTCGCCACCTGGCCAGCTAATAATGATCCACGGCAGGCCTGTTTTCTGGCAGCCCTGCAGGTCCTCGGCGGATGCGTGCGGACCGGCATCCGGATGCGAATGCACCACGGCCAGCACGTCGCCGGCATCCTCTGCGGCAATCCAGTCACCGGCGGCGATCCGAAAATGCTCCGTCGGCATTTCATGACTGTTTTCGCAGCGAATATATCGGCGCTGCCGCCCGACCCGGGTAATCAGGCCACAGCATTCGTTCGGGTAAACATCAGCGGCGTGCGCCTCAATAGCGGTTTTCAGTCTCTGGCTCAGCATGACTACATCCTCAGCAGACCAATAGCCGGGAATCCGCCAAACGGCAGCATGGCATCATCACCAAAACGTAACTTACAGCCCGCGACCGTTCCCGGGCAGACGTCCAGTGCCGGGTTGTCTACGGGATTGCCGAATTTGTCGTAATAACGCGTGCCGGTATAGCCACAGTCAGCACCACGGTACTGGCCCTGCATGCACCAGGCACAACGGTTGGTCATCTGGCGTGCAGGCAACTTCTGTCCGGTAACATCCACCGGCGAGCTAAGCTTGAACTGGACCTGTTCATCGTCATCGCTGGATTTACTGTCAATGTAAAAAACATCAATCTGCTCTGCTGTCGGGTCAGCCTGTGGGTTGCCGTCAGGGAAGTTCCTGGCATCGAGATAGTGCGCATACGTGCGGTGAACCGTTACCTTCGCCTGCTTCATATCCTGGAACATGTGGCATAACGCACTGATTGAGCCATCCAGGTTCGCAATGGACAGCTTGGGGGAAGCTGGCGAACCTTCACCGTTGGACTCAACGTCCTCGATCTCACATGGCCAGAGCGTATATTTCACGCCCTGCCAGTAAATCGGTTTGCCCGTCAGCTTTTCCGCATCGCTGCCAGCGGCGATAATTTCTTCTTCGGTATACGGGATAGCGTGGTTGTGAAAATACAGTACGTCTGCATCAAAAGTGGTGCCATCCACTTCGAACAGAGTGATGACGTTACCGGGTTCCAGTTTTTGATCGTCGGCTGCAATGCCCATAATGTCCTCGCTGCGGGACCGAAGCCCCAATAATAAAAAACCCCGCTAAGCGGGGTTAAATTGATGGTGTGGGTGCCGGACGGCACGGGAGGTTAACGGGGAAAGTGGTAGCCGGCATCAGTGCAAATTGGCATCATCATTCTTTCCATATCATCACTATGGATAATGGTGTCCGCGCTAATTATTATCCCAGAGTTGTTTCTCCTCGGGCCAACCAGTAAGAGCGCTTTTCCTGCATAGCCACTATAAGAGTTTTTGGCATTTATCTGAGCACAGTAAATATCCCCACCCATATCTGGCTGCCAATAAATTTTGGCGCTATCCGGATCTTTCAGCTTCTGCTTCGCAGACTCTTCGATGACTTTTTTTTCCGACACCGTTAGCTCACGTGCTGCTGCTGTACCGGAAAAAAGAACGGCGATGCTTGCCAGCGCCAGTACCATTTTTTGCATTATCATTCTCCATTATATCGGTGCGGCTCTGTATGCCGTCACAAACGTAACAGTAACGGTCATGCGCGCAAAATCAAGCAGTTGAGGCTTTATCTGTGTCGCACGGTATAGCCCCCGCTCGCCCAGCGGATTAACCCATATGAATGCACGTGTTTCGCCATGACGGCGCAAAAACTGCAGGATCGGCATGACCTCCTCCCTGTAGTCGGTGAATGTCAGTGGCCATGATTGCGATTCAGGATTAATACCATCACCAGTGACCTGCTCATAACCATCACCATATTTCACGGACCGCGTCGCATATTTAATATCCGCAGTGGGACCATTCAGCGGCGACCAGTCGAACGTTTCCAGTGCGGCCATTAGCGCATGCTCCTCAGTTTTACATCGATCATCCCACCGTTACCCATTTCCTTATCCAGGGTGCTCAAAACTATCTGAACGATCTGTTGCTTCATCTGAGCGATACCACTCTCTGACCGCTTCCCGGACTGATCCGGATTACCGTTACTATTGACCACCTGTAACGGGATATTAACCGTTATCCCACCTGCTGCGCGCTGGCTCTCACCCCTCATTGGAAGCGGCCCGCTCGGCGCGCCAGCCAGCCCTCCGTTGGCGTAGCCACTGCCGTAAGTTAACTGGTTCAGAAAGCTGAGCATGCCTGGCCTTTTAACCACCTCCTGCGGCACAACCCACTCACCACGGTGGACTGGCCCGGCAACCTCATACTTCCCACCATCACCGGTATACCCGCCGCCGGAGAACCCAGACAGAAACCCGCCAAAATCCGCGAGGATGCCAATCCCGGACCCCGACATAGCTGAGCCTGCAGATCGGATAGACTGAAAAAAGAGCATTTTTGTTATCATCTGCCCAATATCGTCAATGATAGACAGCGCCATCTCCTTGAATGACGATTTCCCCCGCGACGCCATTTGCCAGATAGAATTGGCCATGCCGTCCATTGCATTGACGGAGGTGTCACGAACCTGGGCATAAATGTTGGTTGCATCGGCGCCCCATTCACGCAGCCCGGCGCGTAACCCCTCGGTCCAGGACCCCTCAACCTGCGCTTTATCCCGGGCACCATTGCGAACGATGCTCAGTTGCTTTTGTTCTTCTGCATTAAGAAGGCGTGTTCGTTCTTGAAAAGCAGCCTCATCAGCTGGTTTGATTGTTTTCTCTGCATCCTCACGCAGCTTCGCGAATTTCGACCTGACCTGCTGCTCCTTCGCCATCTGGTCATAGGCAGCGCTGCTCATCGTCATCCTGGCCACGTTGGCATCCATCTCGGCCTGTAGCTGAATGGTTGAGCGGTACAGCTCATTATTCTCCTGTTGAATTTTCAGCGACAGCTGGCGCTGCACGTTCGCCTTCTCCAGCTGTACGTTGATGTTCAGCTGAGCGCGCAGCTCCTGCTCAGCATTGAGAATGCTGCGCTGCCCGGCGGTCAGGATTTTTTTTGCCTTGAGATCGGAGATCTCCTGGTTGAACTGCAATAGCTTTCGCTCTGAACCGGTCAGGTTAACGGTCTGCTGGTTTTGCTGACGAAGAACCGATTCCTGCTCGCGCAGACTCTGCAGACGCTGGGTGGCCTGGTCATCTTTGTACGCCGCTGGTTTCTTCTGCTTCTCCCCGTACAATTTATCTATACCGCGTAACGCCTGCGCGTACTCTTCCGTTCCTTTCTTGAGAGTGCGATTGAGAGCCGCCAGTGCATCGGCGCGCTGCTTCTCTTTTGTCACGCCAGCAGCCATCAGTCCTTGCACGGTATTTTCGGCCTTCAGGCGATCAGCTGTATCTTTCCGCAGCTTCTCTTGCTCCTTCCGCAGCCTTTCCACCTCTTCGCGCTGTTTTATCGCCGGGTCCGGACTGGGTGTCAGGTTTATTCCCAATGCTGACGCCTGCGCCTGGGCTGTGGCCATCTGGGCGTCACCCATTATTTTAAACGCGCTGCTGACATAATACTTCAGCGATCTCCAGGCCCCTTTCAGCCCGTCAACCTTATCTTCCTGATCCTTTATCTGCTTTTCCAGCTCGGCCATCGCCTGCTTTTGCAGGAGCGCCGTAGCCTCACTTTCCCTGCCCTGGCGCTGTAGCGTGACTATCTGGTCGATAAACGTCGCGTTTAGCTGAATTCCCTGATTGTTCAGCTTCTCCATCGCCTGGACAGGATCGCCCTGCAGATTCGTGAGCATCGAGACCAGATCCCCCGAACTCTGCCCCAGCTCTTCCATCCGGGCGCCAAGTCCGGCAACGCGGTCCAGCATTTCACCACCGAATCCGGCATTAACAGACGCGGTGATAGCTTTTACGGCACCGTCAGTATCTCCCAGCTGCGACTGCAGGCTCTGGAGATACTGAACCGACATAATCGACTGCTGCCCTGATTTGAATAACGCATTGCTGTAGCCGCTGATAGTTTCCTGAGACTTTGAAAACGACGAATAGAGCATCGTCACCGCGCCGGCGATCGCCATGATACCGATCCCGACCGGGCCACCGACCAGCGCCAGGGCGCCACGCAGTGTTCCCGCCGCCGCCGCCGCTGCGCGCTGCCGGAACGTCAGCTCCTGGCTGGCCGTGGCCAGCGTTCGCGTTGAGGTAGTCAGGGTACGCTTGGCGTCAGACTCAGCGATATCTGCGGCCAGAACCTCTTTTGTGGCTTCTGCCAGGCTCTTTTTCCCGCGGGCCTCAGCTATATTGGCCTCGCTGATGGTGCGGGCGTTTTTCGCATGCTCTGCTTCATAGCTGGCCGTGATGCCATACTGCTTATTCACCTCTGCCTGTTTGGCATAATACTCATCCAGCGCAAACGCCTTCTCGCGCTCCGCCTGCGCCGCCTGAATGGTTTGTACGGCTGCTTTCTGCCGCGCCAGTGCCTCTTCTCGCAGCGTGCGGGCATTGTTGATAGACGCCTGCGCGCCATCTACCGCCGCCTGCGATGCGGCAATCTGAGCCTGTCGCTGTAGCTCCAGACTTTGGGTGCTACTGGTCAGCGCAGTACTCATACCTTCGGTCAGCGCCGAGATCGCCGCAGTGGTGAAACTGCTGCCGGTAACGCCACTACCGGCAGACAGATTCGCCAGTACGTTACGCATCTCATCCAGCCCGGTAAGCCGTAGTGACCCCAGCTTTTCGATACGTTTATCCAGCCTGGAAAATTCAGCATCAGCGGCTTTTACACCTACGCCGATCCCCTTAAAGGCAGCCTCAGTTTTTGCCGCATCAGCCTGTGCTTTTTTGTTAAACTGCTGTGCGTTGCCATCCGCCTGACGCATTGCGTCAGCGAACTGCGAATTAAACGTCGCACGGTTGAGGTGCAACGCGACAGCGAGTGATGCTACATCAGCCATTTCCAAGAACCCTCAGGCAGTTTTCAAAATCATCATCCCGGGCTACGGCAGAGGGTGCTGTAGATGACTGTGGAGCCGCCAGTGGTGGTTCTCCCTCTTCTTTAAGGAGCGCAAAGTACGCCTCCCAGTAGGTCAGGATGTTCGCCGGCATGGCGGCCAGTTTCGTGGGGTCCGGCTCACCCCAGCGATCTGCCAGCGTAAACAGGGTGCGCAGCTGGGGTGATTCGGTTAGTTTTTTTTGGCATCTTCCAGTGTGCCGATAGCATGACGCTGTACGGCAATGACCGCCTCCAGCAGATCTGCTCCCGAATGGGCTGACAGAAAAGCCTCTGCGGCCGGGAGTTCATCCGCTGCCGGGCGGCTTCCGTCCTCATTTACCAGCGCAGAAAGAAACAGTGTGATGCCACGGATAGAGGTCTGGCGAGCGTTGTCATCGCTCTTTTCCAGCGCCTGCAGATCGGCTTCATAATCCCATAGTTCCTCCTGCGTCAGACGGCGAATAAAGATCTGCTGACCAAGCAGCGTAATCGGATGGGCTTTGATAATAGGGTTGAGAAGGTTTTGATAATTCACAGTCGTTATTCCTTTTATTCACTACCACTATTGGCGGCGTTCGTGGTAGTCCATTTCACGCCGCCGTTCTGCTTGCCGTATACCTCGTCCTGCAGGACTTTACCATCAGGCTGGTCAACGGCCTGCTGCGCCCATCCGGATAGCACCAGCTCCATTTCCGCCGAGCGCCCATTTGGGAAGTCGAAGAAAAACACCACGGTCTTATTGGCCTCCGCCGCTTCCAGCAACGCCTGCTGATTCGCATCCGTCGGATCGGCAATAAACACCAGGGTTTTATCCTCACCCTCGCCCATATCGGCCATGTATTTCGGATCACGGTCAATCAGGCGTGTCACCTTCATGAAGGTACCCTTTTTGCCTACGGCACCGATGGCCATCGTACTTTGCAGTAGCTTTGCGGCCGCCTTCAGCGTGCCTTTCATACCCCAGTACGTGCGGGTTCCCGCCGGAATGCTTGCATATTCCGAAGGGCTTTTAATGACGTCTTCACCCATTTTTTTCTCTCTCTTTTTGACTACCGGCCTTCCAGCCCATAGCGAATTTCAGCTGCCAGTATCGACAGCACTTTTTCGACGTTGTAATCCAGCGCCGGACGAATAAACGGCTTAGCCACCTGTTTCACCGTGCCGAACTCCTGCGCCAGCGCTTTCATGTGATGCGCTTTGCTGGGACCGACTCGAAACGTGATGAGAGTCCCGTAGCGCTCGCTCTTTGCTGCGCTGGTTGAGCTACGGATTTTGATCGTGTCGCGCATGTGCGGCCCGCCGCTTAACTCGTCGTAGCCGGCGTTTTGCTGCATATCTTCCTGCACGATGGCCAGCGCCCGGCGCCCGGCATCACGCAACAACTTGGTGCTGACTTTCTTGTCCATATCGGAAATCAGGCGTTCAAAATCCTTCCCCGATGGGAATTTCATCTCAATGCGCATGGGGTTACTCCGGAGTGGTGAATATAAAGTCGCGCGCCAGACGGTACTGGATGCGACCACTGGTCAGCGTGATCTTGTCCTGCTGGATACTGCCGCGCGTCACGTAACTGACCGGACAATCCTCAAGACGGCTTTGCACAATGGCTTTCCATTCTGACCAAATCTGCTTATCCAGCATCAGCAGGCGGCTGTAGTTATCGATCAGATAAATCGCCACCTGTATGCGGACAGAGGAAAGCCCAGTTCTGGCCAGGCCAGCCCCTACCGGCGCATCCGAAATACGCTGATATGTCACCCCTTCCTGGACCGTGTCCGGCAGTAAAAGGGGATGCGCATTCATGCCGGTGATGCGCTCCAGCGCCCCCTTAATCGCCAGCTCTATCATGCCGACCGTCAGCCTCCCCCGTGATAATGATCCGGTCCGTTTTGCGGTCGATATTACGGACGGTATAAACCAGATTTTTCGTCGTGATTTTCCAGTCGATATCAACCAGCACACCCGGATAGACCGTAAACAGGCAGGTTTCCACCACCTGCTGCTGATCCAGCGTGCGGACTTTCCGCCCCGATACCAGCTCCCGTTTTGCCCACGCTTTTCCCGATTCAACCTGCTTTTCCGGTAGCGGTTCGCCCAGCGGCCCCCGACCGGACTGTACGTAGCTAATCGCAATGCGACAGTTCATATCACCCGGTTTCAGGCTCATAGCGTATGCTCCTGCAGGGGGAAAAGAAGATGCCTCACCGAAGCGGTTTCCAGCCACTGTCCGGTATGGCCATTCAGATACGCATCGCTGACCAGAAACTGAATGGCCAGCCGGATATCTTCATCCGCGATAAATCCGCGGACGGTCTCCGGGAGTGCCTGCAGCTCTTCATCACTGGTGACCAGCTTGCAGTAATAATCACGCTCGATGCTCCGCTGCGCGGCGTTCACCATTTGCGTGAGCATGGCGTCATGCTCCGTGAAATCCAGTTCCAGGCGTAGCTGGGTTTTCACATCATCCAATGTCAGTATCAAAATCGCTGTCTCCCGGCTTCGGTTTCAGCGCACGTTCGGCATCCTCCGACCATACCGCGATACACCGCTTAACCAGTTCTTCGGCGCGCGATCCTTCAAAGCACGCGATATCTCCACGGGAATAACGGTGGTGCGGCCCAAGGAACACAACGGATTTACGCTCTGCCTGTGCGACCACGGTCGCATGGTTGTCCTGTGTGCCTGTTTCTTCCGGCTCCACTGCTTTATTTTTCGCAGCCATAACATTCTCCTGAAAGGGAAAAGCCCGCATATGCGGGCCGTATTTACTGAGGGATGGGTTAGAACAGGACGCCGGTACCCAGCACCAGGCCTTCCGGATGACGGAAGCCAATATCATGCTCAGTAACAACGCGGATTAGCGACTGGTTACGGGAAAACGCAGATACCAGGGTGCCATCGGCATCGATGTAAGAGGCTTCCTTCGAGAAGTCGACTTTCATATTGCCGTCTTCAGCGATAACCACATCATTGAAGTCAGCAAAGTAAATCTCAGTCTCCTTACCCCCGGTCCCCAGATTCGCAGGGATCGCGCTGGTACGCTGAACCGGATATCCTTTAAGTAATCCCTGAGCCATTTCCGGATAGACTTTGTTGCCGTTGCCGTCACGCAGCCCAAACAACTTCATATAGGTACGGTTCGACATGCCCCAGCCGCTGCTGATCATATTGCTGTTGCCGTCCATCGCCATCAAAATGATCTTGTCCAGATACTCGTCAACCGTGTTCAGGTTGATCGCTGCATCAGCTTCCCACGGCAGCAGGCGGTTCCACTGCGTCGCGCGCGCCTTCATACCAATCGGTGTATCGCCGGTACCGTCATCGCGCATAAAGGCTTTATCCTCACGCACTGAGATGGCGGTCAGAATATCCTGCAGGACCAGCTGCTCGATGTTGAATCCGGCGCGGCCAATCAGTGCATTGGAAATAGGCACCATCGCAATCAGAGTTTTCGCCGTCAGTTTTACATCATCAAAGCGTGTTTCTGATGTCTTGGCGTCTTTGTTTTCTCCTGTGTAGCTTGCCGTTGCGCCACCGGCTACGCGTGGTAGCGTCATATTACCGTTAGGCAGCGGAACGGGACGGGCACCCAGCTTGCGGACGATGGTTCGGTCGCTCAGTAGCTCGATCACCTCACTG
Source organism: Klebsiella sp. X1-16S-Nf21 (assembly GCF_002837615.1). NCBI lineage: Bacteria > Pseudomonadati > Pseudomonadota > Gammaproteobacteria > Enterobacterales > Enterobacteriaceae > Klebsiella > Klebsiella sp. X1-16S-Nf21. Next base: position 48,834 of record NZ_PJDK01000018.1, on the reverse strand, counting down.
TGGAGGTTCTGCGGAATAAGCACACCCCCGGACGCCGCTGCGGTGGAAATGGCCATCGATACGGACTGGTCATTCAGCTCTTCTGAAGCGAATTTTGCCGCATCCTGCAGATTACCTGCGCCTGCGGCGACAGACATAACCAGTCGGGTCATGCCGGCACCGGTGTACTGTTTCGGCTCCTGCTTAACAATAATGCCGGGGGCCTGCTGAGTCGCTTTCACGGGCTTTGCGACCAGCGCCGCAGCACGTTCGGCGGCTTCCAGGCGTTCAATTTTGGCGCTGATATCAGTGAACTGCTGCTGCAGGTTCGCAAACTCCGTCAGTTGCTCCACAGTCAGCGTGCCGCCGCTGGCGTCAATGGTTGCCAGGGCCTGAACCTGTTCGTTGATACCCGCACGCTGACGACGCAATTCTTCAATATGTGGCATTTTATTTCTCTCTTTTTAGACATAAAAAAAGCAGCCTGCTGGCTGCTTAAGGTGACGCGGTTTGTGTTTGCGCCGGGTTACATTTTGGTTTGCAGGTCCATCGCGGCTGCCTGCATCTGAATGGAGGTTTTTTGACGGGGTTGCTGATACTTTGCCGCGATAGCATTGATCGCCGCCTGGGGGTCAGAGACTTCATCCGCCAGGCCGGCGGACACAGCGCCAGGGCCAAAATACAGCCCCGCCTGCGTATCAATGACGGCCTGCTGATTCAGGCCGCGATATTCGGCCACCGACCCCGTAAACGTCTCGTACATTTCGTCGATCATGCCCTGGAACATACCCAGCGACTCTTCACTCAGTGGTTCATGTTGGGTGCCGTTATTTTTGTTATCTCCCCGGTAAATGGTGGTGAACGTCAGCCCCATTTTTTCTTCCATCTTCGACGTATCGAGGTGCTCCATGATCACACCAATCGACCCCACGCCACTGGTCTGGCTGACGATGATTTTGCTGCAGGCCGATGCGATGAAATACGCGGCGGAATACGCGCTGTAGTTCACAATCGCCGTGATGGGTTTCGTGTCGCGAGACTGATAAATGTAATCGGCCAGCTCCTTGCACCCCACCGCTGCGCCGCCGCCGGAGTTAATATCCAGAACGATTTCGCTGATTGAGGGGTCGTTTAACGCCGCCTGCAACTGCCCGCGGATCCGCTCGTAGCTGGTCAGCTCGGAGCACATCGCCGTAATCTGCCCCCGGCGTGGAACAAGAATGCCGTGAACGGGGATCACCGCCACCCCGCCGGTGGGCTGGACCTGCTCAGCAGCAGGTGATTTACCCGGATTCAGCGCCATCTGAATGGCGGCATCTTCGGTGATCCCCTGAATACGGGGGATGAGCACCGCTTTCACGGAGTCCATTGTTTGCCGCGTCACGTAATGCGGCACGCCAAAGACCATATCTGCCAGGTGCGGCAGGTTAATTAATTTCGTTGTCATGTTGTCTTCCAGGTCATCCCGCGCGGCGGGAAATAATCAGGCTCTGGCCAGAAGGGTTTCGATTTCGGCCAGCTGTTTCGCTGTCGGCGACTTATCGCCAGGAAGGATCTTCGCGCTGTCGACCATATTGAGCGGCGTCAGGTATTTGTCCCCGCCAGCAATTGGCGGCAGATTCTCCATACGCCGGATATCGTTAGTGGATAGCCATCCCCACTGGCGGCCCAGCGCATACGATTCATAGCGTGACTTCTGGTCGCCTCGCAGCAGCCCGGAAACGTTGAACTCGATGTACAAATCGCGGCGTTCGCTGGGCAGAAGCAGATCGCGCTGCAGCGCACCCTCATGGCGTTTCAGCCAGGCCAGCAGCGTATACATCACGAACTGCAGGCCCTGGTGCTCGATGTTGTTGTTGGTCGCTTTCGCCAGCATCTGCACCATATGTGGCGGGATTTTATAGAGCCGGCAGACCTCTTCCACGCCCCACTGCCGCGACTGTAGCAGCTGCGCCTTTTCGTTATCCTGAGACAGTTGTTTGTAACTCATGCCCTCCTGCAGCAGTGCCACAGAGAACATATTGTGAATACCGGAATGGCGTTCGGTCCATTTCGCCAGCAGGCGATCAATAGCATCCTGGCTTTTAATGGTCGCGGCCTCTTTCGGACGCTCTATCACCCCGCTCATCGTTGTCCCGCGCCGAAATGTCGCTGCCGCATGCTCCTCAACGGCCAGATTCAGCCCCAAGACATCGGCGTTCGTCTGAATGGGGGAACTGCCGATATAGCCATCCAGAGAAAAGACCTTCACATGGTGCATCATGCGCATCGGCAGAATTTCACCGACTTCCGGGAGTTCGTAATACGGCATACCGTCCGGCCCTTTCAGCACAATGACCTTTTTCGGGTTAATGGGGATCAGCTCTTTCGGGTAGCCTTTTCCGTCCCGTTCGATGATCGAGTAGCAATTTCCCTCAAGCCCCAGCAACCCCTGCTGCTGCTCGAAATACTCGAATGAGGTGTCTTTCCTGTTGGGCTGGGAGTGAATCAGGTCATAAACCGGGTGGTCCGTCGCACGCTGGCGCCCGCCATTTTTATCCCGCCGGTAGAGTTCGCACGGCAGCTGCGCGACTGACTCCGCCAGGAGGGTGACACAGGCCCGGACCGCTGAAAGTCCCAGAGCGGTTTCCGGCGTGATTATGATGCCAGTTTTGCTCTGGCTTGAACGAACCCCGCCCAGCATGGCTTCCCAGAAGCTATTACCCGAGTATTGTCGGCCCCTGAACATCTGGGGTAGGAACATTATTTACCTCCGCCATTGCTGACGCCGGAGGAAAAGGCCCGGGTTGTCATATATGACCAGCCCAGACAAATAATCCCTCCTGTTATCAATCCCACTGATGGAGAAATAAGCCAGGCACCTGCGGATAACAATCCAGCACCAGTGAGGCCGACAATAAAACTCAGAACTGAAATTAGCATGCTATATCCTCCTCATCGTATACGGATGTCATCACTGAACTGTTAAGCATGGCGCGCCCCAGCCCCATCATTAAACCAACCGCACCATCTATCTTGTTCTGCCGCCCTTCTTTCCCGGGACGCACAATATCGTCACTTCCGGGAAGGTACTGGCCGACGATATTGGAAATACACCAGTTCATGACAGGATGTCCGTCATGATGGAATCTCCCCGAGATGAGCGCAGCCTCAATCTCTCTCATAGGATCACTCATATGGGTAAAATTTTGTCTTATCTCGACAGGCTCAAGCCCCTCTTCCTCAAGCATGTGACGTAATGAAGTCGCGCCATAAGGATCAATGGGGCATTGGGCAATTTTTACGGTATTCCGCAGCTTCAGGATCGTTTCAAATATCAGCCTGTAATCAACTTCGCCACCATCGGTCGGGATCAACTTACCCTGCCGGACAAAGGACTGATAACGTTCTGCGGTACTTTTCAGCGCGGTCTCCTGCGAGTAAATGGTTTCTTCTGGTGCCCAGAACAGAGGAGAAACACAGTAAAAATGTGTTATTCCGTCTATTTCACGACGAAAAACTGGAACCACGGCATTGAGGTCAACTTTCGAGGCCAGATCTATACCCAGCCAGCATTCTTCCCCTTCAAAATCTGACAACTTAAGGTTTTTATCGGCTGCATCCATCCATTTTCTCAGGTCGTAATAAGCTGATTTTGCGCTTACCCAGCGATTGAAATGCTTGGTCAGAATCTTGTTTGTCTGCCCGGGCGTCGACATACCCAATAATTGTTTAGCCCGGAGAAAATCTGCTTTTACCGAAATGCCATAGTTGGGGTTTGCCTTGATTAATGCCTCAGGAGTCGTCCAGTCATCATCGTCATCAAGGCCATAAATCAGCCCAAATATGGTTTCATTTTCCTCGCCATTACGGGTTCTCCGCAGGATCTCGACAACCTGAGTACGCTTTTCATAGCAAGGGGATGTAATGTCATAGCCGGCGGTGGTGATGATCAGTGTCATCGGTTGTTCACGAGCCCCCATACCGGTGGTCATGGTGGTGTAAAGCGCATCAGTAGTATGTTCGTGATATTCATCAATGATGGCGCATGATGGCGAATCACCATCCCCCGGGTCACCGATCACAGGCGCAAAAACCGAACCGTCAGGGCGCGTCATTTTTTTTGCCCAAGGTTTTATCGAGAATTTTTGCCGCAATGCCGGCAGCTTTTTCACCATTTGCAGCGCCGGAGAAAATACCTTCCATGCCTGTTTTTCAGTCGTGGCGCCGCAATAGACTTCTGCACCATGCTCGCCATCTGCACAAAACATATAATTTCCTACAGCAGCGGCAATAGCGGATTTCCCGTTCTTCCTGGGCACCTCGATATAGATTTCAGAGAAACGACGCAGGCCTGTCTTCTTGTGTACCCATCCAAACGGTACGCCAAGAGCGAACTTCTGCCAGGCTTCAAATTCAATCCGGAGTTTACGCCGGGCCCATTCCCCTGAGGTATGAGGCATTTTCTGGGCAAAACGAAGAAATCGTTCTGCTTTGTTTTTATCGAAGCGGTAGGGCCAGTGGGGATCCTTTGCTCGTTCGAGGTCGTCCAGATGTCGCTGACAGGCAAGTACCGTTAACTGACACGCCAGAATCTTCCCGCCAACGATATCCCGCGCATACTGGTTCGCCGCATTGACGTTCGGATAGGTAGCCATCAGTCAAACTCATCGAATTCATTCCCGTCATCGTCCGGATCCTTTTGTCCGCTGGTCATGCGAAGACGACTGAGCGGATCTAACCCCAACAGAGAGCCGAGGCGGGCAAGCTGGGAAACCGAGTCATTCCGGACATTAACTGCAGGGTGTTTTTTCAGGCCCCCCATTTCACTTTCTGAGGTCAGTCCGCTGGCCAGCATTTTTTCGGCTTCGAGCATCAGATGAAAAGCATTGCAGTAAGCCAGCAACAAAGGTGCGTCCTCCAGCTCAAACACCCCTCGGTCGATGAGTATTTTGCTTTGCGTCTTCCACATTCTTATTGCCGCCTCCCCCATTAACTCAGCGGGAGGCGCAATACGTGTTAATTTGCTTTTTTGCCCGGTGGGTAAAGTGGGTTTTCGGCCACCACCGGACGATCGAATTCCTCCGGCCATAAACGTTCCTTTGATAGATGAAACCTTCCGGAAAAAAGTTTCTTATTTCTGGCGTGTAAAAATAGACTTCAACGGGCAGTCCCGAAGCGCGAAAGGGGTCAGGGATTTGCTCCCCCCTACCCCTGGCTGCAGCTGCCTCTGTCGAGGTGGAGGTCGTCATTCCGGCTGCGCCGGCGGCGAATACGGTTCGCATTGGTGGGCCGACGTATCTCAGACGTTCAATGAACACCAGTTGTTATACCGGCGATCAGGATCCTGTCTCGGTAGCGGAGCCTCCATCGGCCTGCAGTACGCTTTCTGGTAGCCGTTCATCTAATGGCTGGTTCTCGAACACCTTCATGCCAAACTGACCGATCCAGGTGCTGACTGAGTTGATGTTCCCTGCGATGAAGTCGGTCACCTCGGCGATCAATCCTTTAACGACGACATCCGTACTCTGACGCCAGTAATTCTCAATCGCGACCAGCAACGGATCGGAACCATTACTGACAGATTGTTCACCTACGCTATACGTTTTTTTCTTCGCGCTATCGGTGATACATCGCAGCTGGCTGGTCTGGACGGCCCCAGCCTCTGCAGCGATGACCTGCATCGTCAACGTAGCCACTTTGTTCCCGTCTGCATCAGCGCTGGATGCATAGAACATGGAAAGCGTCAGATCCGTGCGTTGATACATCATTGCTTACCTCCACGACGATGACGTGAACGGCGACCACCGGGAACCATTGTCTGTTGTTCCTGCACCAACTCCCCCTCTAAAGGCTCCTGATCCAGTACAGGTGATGAAACAGGGGCCGGAGCAATATCATGTGCAATCGTCAGTTTCAGCAGTGGGCGGCCGCCCTGGACATGCTCAAAATGGATGCCATGTACGGCTTCATTCATTCGTGACTGACCATCCGTCTCCAGAACGGTCAAAACACCATCAACGTATTCAATTTTGAAACTCTTCATCGGGTTCTCTCTGTTGCTGTTTTCTTGCTGTGGCAGGTCCAGCACAATGACTCCAGATTAAAGTCATCATCGGTACCGCCATGAGCTTTAGGAATGATGTGGTCGACACTTGAGGCTTTCGTGGCAATACCGTCTCGCCTGCAGTTCTGACAAAGGTATTTATCCCTCTTCATGATACGGGCCCGTTTAATTTCCCACGGTCGACCATAACCACGTTCCTGCCGAGTTTTTCCGGGCTGATAGTTACGCCAGCCATCACCAGCGTGTTGCTGCCTATGCATCTCACAGTATCCTCCGACATCATTGGTCACAGCCGTGCATCCTCTGTGCCGGCAAGGTCGTTTAGCTCGTGGCGGCATAAACATCCTCGAGCATGAGTTGAGGGAGAAGAGTTAAAGCGGCACTGTCGATGGGAAACTCTGAAACGGGCAGCGATGAGCATGACAATCCGTCACACTCAATCGCCACCAGCTTCTCGTCTACGTATGCAATTTTTAAGTTCTTCATCGCGTTACCTTTTGCGAATAAAAAAGCCCCGCAGATGCGAGGCTACTGGTTAAATATCAGGGTGTTACTGTGAAAGCTCAGAGTGTAAGGTTGCGGCTCAGCCTATCTGTGGTGGGACACAGTTAAATATTCTACTTGCAGAGGAATGGCTGATTAGCTCTGCTTAAGGAACTTTAAAATGGAAGAAGAAATTAAATATAACATCGAGGTGGATTGCTCAACTCTGGAGTCTGCAGCAAAAGAAATAAGAGCTCTCAAAGGTCTTCTGGCAACTATGTTTGTTTGCCTTGATCAGGATATGAAGGGTGTCGTAATACATCAACTTTCGCAGATTGATGATGAATACAACCAGAAAAACTTGGAGATGCTAAAGCAAATCCAACATATCCATAACCGACCTTAATAGCTATGGCAGACGGTTACAGGCTGTCTGCCGATCTATTATTTATTTCGATATCTTAATTGTAGTTCCGCAATCTTACAGTCCATAAAGTGTAGTAGTGCCTCAGCAGCATCTAACCGTTTGAATACCTCATCAATGTTTGGCTGCATACCTGAAGCGTATATCTTACCCTGCGTTTGAATGCTCCAAGCACTGACAGAGGTCAGGGTATTATCCGGTTTATAACACTCTGCAGAGGAAATTGCCGCTGAGACTACAAGCTCCTGCAGGTCTGGGCGATCATGTTCCACCACCAGAGATTCATCATTCGCATTGACATCATAAGATAAGGTAAACGGAGCGGTAGCCTTGCCTGATATAACCTTCTCGACCAGCACGCAACCAGACTGAATGACTTTAAATCTGACTTTGACCCCACAGACAATGCCATCATTAATCTGTTGAAGGTTTGTAATAGTGACTTTCAACGTTTTCAAGTTGCTTCTCCTCATTATCTCTTAAAAGGGATATCGTTTTTTTATCCCTTAGAGGGGATAGACTTTCGCACCGATTCGTAAATCCGCTCACAGGGCATTCCTGTTTCCCCTGATTGGTTTTGTCACATATTCTCGTCCAGGATGTCCTCAAGCCATGAAACCGGCTAAAAAAAAGGCCGCATAGATATGCGACCTTTGGTTAGTACCAGTTAGAAAACTAAAATCTCTCAGGAGCCACCCAAGAGAGGCTTTTCTGCTTTTTAACTGACCACTGCCGTTTCGGTGTTGGCTGGCAGTGATAACGTGATGATAGCTTCATTTAAGTTATCGATAGCATTTAAATATCGAAAGAGCTCATTGATCCAATCATTTTCAACTTGCCGGAACATTCAACCAGAGCAACAGGCTTCTATGCTGGTCTTTTGAGAGCAATTATCAGTTCGCCCTAACGAGGCTGGTAACTAACATATTATTCGATGGTTCCTTAGACAGTGACCCATAAATCTAATTGTTTAATGTACAATTGGATGGGCACACAAATAACCACACCATCCCCAAAGTTAACAGATTTGATAACACACCCTTGTGGCGGAAAAAATTCCGCACCAGTCTGGGGCCGGATCGAGCGCTCAATGCCGTAACGATAACCGCATGGTAGTTGTGGTAGTAAGTTTACTGTCATGAGTGGCTACTTAGTTAAGAGTGGTTTGAGATCCTATAGTGCATGACACCCCCTGAATTAGATACAAACATTTCGATGCTGAAAGCTTGAATGTCTTGTTTTCAGATTTTTTGTTCACTTAAGGCCACTTATTTCATGTGCTATGCCTGTTACTTACTCACCGCCCGATAGTACGCCTGCCAGCGATACTTATCCAAACGGAGCTGGCGCAGGCACTGAGCGGTTTCTATATCAGACTGTAAATCTTCATCGCTGTCATTTCCTGCGTCACTTGCTTTGCACGGCGGGCTCATCAAATCCGGGGATGGAGTTGGCAGCATCGATGGCGCGCTGACGCAACTGCACAGCAGCAGCATCAAACCTACACACAGTACGATTCGGAGACTGAACATATTTCACCACGTCGCGGGTTATTGTTTTGTAGATGACCTTACCCGCTTCGTTAGCAGTAGCGGCCTTTTCCTCTACAGGCTTAATGGCATTCTCGGCCTTCTCTCTCTTCTTCGCAGCCTGAGCATTGATGTGATCAGCGTGGGAACTCCATCCCATACGCCATGAAATGGCACAGGACATTAGCAGGATTGCTATTGCGATGATAACGGCGGTTAAGCGACTCATCTTTGCTCCCATAAACACACTTCACGCTCAATTTCCCTCCGGGTAATAAGTCCTTTCCACTGCTTACCTTTGGCATAGGTCCAGCGGCGCAGCTGATCACACGCACCTTTCTGGTCCCCCTGGTTGATTTTGTGAAGCAGAGTAGAGTTCTGGAAGTTCCTGGCTCCGACGTTATAGGCGAATGAGTACAGAGCCCCACGCATTGTTTCTGGGATCGGTTTTTTGATGTAAGGGTTGATCTGCCAGGCGACGGTGTTCAGGTCTTTATTTAGTAGGGCCCGACACTCTGCCTCGGTATAGGTTTTGCCGAGCATGATATCTTTCCCTGTGTGGCCGTAACAAACCGTCCAGACACCTACCACATCCTGATAAGGGTCGTATCGCACTCCCTCAAGCCCATCATTACCCGTCGGGCCAGTGATGAGTGCAGAGGCAATCGCCAAGGCCCCGCCGCCGACCGCCGCAAGAACGCTTTTACGTAGTGTCGGAGACATTATTCACCTCGAGCAGCTTTTCGCCGGTCTTCTTTAATTTTGAAAAACAGATTCGTCAGGTATGTCAGCAAGCCGAATACCAGACTTCCCAGAACACCGATAGCGGCCCACTGGGATGGGGATACTTTGTCGAGCAATTGCAACATCCAGAACCCCGCGTTACCTGCGGAAGTTCCGTAGGCAATACCTGTTGTTAGCTTGTCCATTCGATACATACTCCACCTCCGGGTTAACGGGGTGCTTTGTGCGTGTAGGGGGTCAGGCCCATCGGGCTGATTTAACAACGAGCCGTATCGATGATGATTCCCGTGAGCCTGAAATAAGAAAGGCCACGCAAAGCGCAGCCTTCAAATGATGTTTACCTTTTCTTTCTGAAGCGCACTATTGATGGCGTAAAAAAGCCCGCCTGAAGGCGGGCAGAAAGTAGGCATTCTAGGTAGTAACGAAACGAAGGCACTCCTAATAGTCCGAGCTACCGATTTACCAGGAAGCATTCACTTTTGCCGTTACGTTCTATAAACATAGAAGGGCACCGCAAAAGTAAACCTGCCATAAATCTTAAATATGTTTAGTGGCAGTGTGGTGCCGGGTGCCTCCCGGTGAGCATACCCCAGTCGGCATGGCCCGCGCTGCATTTACAGGTTTCTGTAACTGACTGGTCGCCCCTCCGCACAGGGGGATTCACCACATCCATAATTTATGTCCGAACCATTCAAATCGTCAATGTCCGAAGCATTGCATCCAGAGTTGTATTTCCAAGACCCAACTCTGTAGGAACTCCAGTAGATCAAGCCCGTTGTTTGAACTCTCCAGCATATTCATAGTCACTGTCTCTGGGTTAACGTGGGCCTGGAAAGATAAAAGGCCTGAGTTTCATCTCATATGCATGATCTGAAAGTTTGATCCTAGGCATAAAATGCAAAAAATGTGACGTCTGAGGAGATTTTAATGGTTAAGCTGTGTGTCGAAGTGACCACTCTTAGCAGAGTACAACATCTTTTGCGTACGCGTTAATATTTTATTACTCTTAGAAATACACAGCGACTTGCACAATGGGAAAGAACAAAAAATGACCAAACTTTCAATCAACCATGTCATTGTCCACGAGTTACTCAAAGAAGCCCAAAAGGATTTTGATCACTCGAAACGGTATAATCTTCGTGACACTGAACTTGATAAATCAAACAAAATTGTTCAACAACTGGTAGATGGTGTTGTCGAATTATATGGGACTCGTGGTAATCTAGCACATCATGGTATTTTCAAAGACGATCCATCACTCAGAGGCCCCGTTCCAGATTTGTTTGATAAATATTACAATGATAAAAAATCTGATTCCTCTTCATTTATAAACCTCACCAAAGAAATCATGAAACAAATGTACGTGGAGGCAAAAAAGCAACCTTGGTCATCAGGTGGTTATGTTGTTTTTACTGATTATATATTGCAAGGTTTACGATTTATTTTAGTGACGATGATAAAAAAGAAAAATGGTGTTACCATAAGCGCCAACTTAAACCCTGAAGAAATGATACACCTAGAGCTCAACTATATTAACCAAGCAGCAAGAGTCAACTTTCATCGCTATTTCGAATACAACTCAGCTCCAGATGATAAAAAATCGCAAATAAATTACTTGAGCTTCATAAGTAAAACAAATGGGCAGTCTGCTTCTGCATATTTTATTGCTGCGCTTGGTTGTGATAAAGGATTAGCTTCAGCAGGAGCCACGCGAAAACTTCCTAATGAAGCTAGGAAATTTTTCAAAAAAAACACTGAAACACTCCCTATCGCTGAAGAATTTAGGAACAAAATAATAAAATATCTCGAAAAGCAATGTGAGTCCAGTTTGCCAGCCAGCTTGTCAGATATAGAAGCTATTGGCTTTGAAGAGCTGTCTATTTTCCCAGATGAGAAAAGGAATGAAATATTATCTGGATTAATGCAACACCTCAATAGTGAGGGGGTTGGTATACCGACTGATTTCGTAATAAATAAAACATCCCTAGACAAACTCAAAAAAGTAATGTATAAAAACCCATTATATAGTTTCAATTTCGATAAAGAACTTCTTGGCGATAATGCTGATGCTAGAATTTTTTATGATGAAAAAACTGGCAATCTTTGTTTTAATAACCTCCCTGAGGAAGCAAGATCTAAAATAAGAGCAGCTCTTAAAGAGAAAACAAAATTAATTAATACTGAGAATGAAAGTGAATAGTTTAAAAGTTGTTGTCGAATTATTTAGAATATCCGGCACACCTGATTGCAATGGTGAAACATTTTCTGCGTCTTTAGAATTTTCTGATAACATCATAGCAATAATTAAACCGATCTTATCTGGAGATTTTTCTTATGGACGTTTTATTGACCTAGATATAGATGATGAAGAGATACAAAGTATAGATGAAATACCATCGCATGGTGAAATAATCAACTTTACTTTCCTTGTCAGTCAATCAAGTTCTGAACGTTTTTACACGACAGCAAATGAATTATTAAAAGTAAACAAAATAATGCGTGGCTCTCTACCGAGCCAGTTCTATCTCATTGATTCTGATTACCTTTATGGCGAAAACAACAAGCCAGAAGAAATTGAAAAAATTGAAGCCATATGTAGTATGATTACTGCACTATCAAAACTATCACATTTTCATGACATCAAAGAGAATGGAAATTCAAATTTTTACCGTTTAGTGTTCGTTTTGAATTCCGAATCTAAGTCATCTTCTGCAGTAATAGAAACCGTCTTAAACGACAAAGTTTTATCTTACCCGAAAATTGATTATTCCTTAATAAACTCTTTGGTTTCAATTGATCCAAACACCGACCTTCACTATGACGAAAAAATAAACACCTTCCGAAACACTTTGATTGAATATATTAAATCAGCTGATAACGACTTCTGCGAAATAATCAAAAATTGGCCTTTAATATGTGATTTATATCGTAATAACCTTGCTGTCTATATGTCTGCATTTTCTTTTCAAAAAGCAAGAAAAGAAATAGCCGAAACTGAAATCGACTACGCAGATAAAATATCAAAAATAACAACCGACATAACTAACAAAGCCTTAGCAATACCAATTTCTCTAATAGGTTCCATTGCAATATATCAATTAAAATCAAATATGGAAATATATATTACTTTTATGGGGCTCACAATCACAAGTATAATTATGACATTAACACTACTTTCTCAAAAGAAACAGCTAACACGGATAACTCATGCAAAAGACATTGTATTCTCGTCTATCGAAGATAAAATTTTTGATGAGCAATCCGATATTAAAATACGTTTAACAGAAGCGAAGTGCGAACTTAAAAAAAACGTCAAATTTTCTAATTTAATTTTGGATTTCCTTATGTCACTAAGTTGGGTGCCAGTATGTATTGGCACCACTGGAATATTATTCAAGATATTTAATTAAATCGTTAATGTCGATTTGACGCCCTCAATAAATCCTAATGCTGCATGTAACTCTTTTCTTATGGTACCATCAGAACATTTCCATTTCTTCGCGATGGTTCTTAATGAGATGCCTATTACAAAATGAGCAATTATCAACTCATACTCTTCCGGCTTATATTTTCGCAATCGCGCTACACATCCGTCGATCATGATACCTTCATCATCATCGCATTGCTGGCGTGTTTTCTTTCCATGAGGTAGCAAACCTTTAAACCCCGCAGCAATGGGTTGCCAGTCAACACCACTATTATCGGATGCCGCCCAAGCTCCCCAACGGTCCATTATTTCGTACATATCTCTCATTTTTAAAGCTCCTCAGGATAGAACGCCGAGCGAGTAAGCCCGATCCAGCAATTTAATAATCAATACCGGCTGGGTGCCGTATTCACGCTCAAAAGCGGCTGGGTCATGGTGCAAAGAGCGATGGTGCTTGCGGCATAATGGGATCGTAAAAATATCGTGGGCCTTGGTGCCTACGCCGCCCTGCCCCCAGCCAATAAGGTGGTGTGCATCATCTGCCGGCTGCCCGCAGCACATACACGGCTGTTTTTTAACCCATGAGATAAAGTCAGCTGATAACCATCGAATCCGCTTAGGTCTGGCGAATAGTGTCGCCGGTGCAACAGGATCGACGTTCACAGGTAACAGAGGTTTGTCCGGCGTTGCTATTGCCGTTGGCCTGATTGCTTTTTCGATACGAGGAGAAAGAATGCTGGTGGCCGGTACCGACGGAACAATCTCACTCTCCCTGTAAACCGATTTAATGCCATCGTCTTTAATACGCAGGGATCGGCGCGCCATTTCTTCTGTAATTTCATTTCCAATCCCGGCGCCTACCGCCCACCAGCATAGCTCCGCCAGTGACAATGAGCGCTGAGCGTCCAGACCAAGCGCGATGCGGGCAGTGTCGATTACCCAGTCAGCGTTATTAACACCTACCAGTTGATCGAGGGTGTGTTCCGTTTGGTTTTTCAGCTCATTATCACAGTGCCAGCATGCGATTATTACACCCGTCGAATGGCGAAACGGGACGAGCTCATGGTGATGGTAATCGGAATGTGTCCACTGACAGTTTTTAACCTGCCTACGCAACCATGACTCGAGGGCACTAACCCCACCAGCTGCAGTGATAACTGCCTTCTTCATGAAAAAAGGTCTGATCCCCATATCATCCCGCAACAGCTGCCGGGCATCAGGAAGACGTCCACTGGGTATCTTTTTCATGCTTGCCGGCGGCATTTCAACAAGAACCCGGCCGGCACCGAATAACGGCATTAATTCACTACCCGGCTTAAGCAGCACAATTCCAAGATGGCGTGCAATATCGACGTTAAGCAAAGCTCGCATCAGTCCCTCCACATCTTCTGTATGTAGGTCCTGTCAATCCGTGGCGGCTTCTTCGATTCCGGCAACAGCACGCGGATCTCCCACGATGTAAAGTCTCTGGACAAGCTTTTCTCAACCACACAGTTATTTTTACGGTATCGCTCCACCAGCTCTGTAGCCTCAGCCTCTGAAAGTTGCTCGTGTAAAAACCAACTTTTCTTCATGGCTGATCACCGAACAGTCGCAAAAACTCAATCGCTCTTTCACGCGCGCCGGGTTCTTCAGCGATCATTTCCTGCAGCAGCAGCACGGCGAGCATAGGCTCCTTTCGCCCGACGATGGAAATTCCTCTGGAGACGCGGCGAGAGAGTTTTATAAAATTTTTTCTCTCTAACGCACGCAGATGCAACAGGACAGCGTTAGACGAGCTAACGCCGAGCATATCGGCCAGCTCAGATAGCGTAGGTGGGTAGCCATGCTGATTGATGTAGGCCACAAGCAGATCGAAAACTTCCTGCTGTCGAAAAGTTAGTTTTGAAGACGAAAGCAAACCGGCGCTCGATGAAGGAGCACCAGTCTGATGGGATTTTGATACTTCGGGGGTTTGCGTCATGGTTTCTCTCCGCGACGCAGCAGGTATAGGTTGTTCAGGCCTATGACGGGATTGTAACAGAGCCAGGAGGAATCTGGTAACCCCCTCCGGTCTTTGCTCTTTCAATCATCTGCGAAAACAGCGAGAGAGTCCCCACGATCTCATCGGGCTGCAGAGGCATAAACGAAACAGTATCACCGCGACGGTACATTAAAGCGCGCTCACATACGGGAAAAGAGGTGAGACGGGCAACAATTACCCCGTCATCGCATCTGATTACTACATAGCCGGTGTTCGGCATTTTTTGTTTTTTAGCCACAGCAAAATCCTCAAAATAAACCAGGTCAGCCACTGGACCTCTACTCAATAGAACCAGTCGTCAGCACTTTCCCAGGTATCCTGAAGGACTTCCTCAACCTTATTTTCAACTTCCATTTCGCCACCGTAAACACTTAGTCTATCCGAGCATGCACGGCGTATAGCCAGACGGCATCCTTCGAACTGATTCTGGAGTCGTTTAAATAACTCTTTTTCTAGTGCCAAGACCGAGCCCTTAGGAAGTTCTTTAGTGCGATCAATGGTTAATTCAATCTTCATAATTGCCTCCGCTGCTTTAACTGTATGTTTATACAGTACACTTCTGAGTGAGATTGATCAACGGCTTAACAGCACGAATTGTTAAAAACTTGATTGGATAATAATTTCACATCGAAAACACCAATTTACGATACGGTTTCTTACGTGCGTAAAAATAACAAGAGGTGCTCCGATAAGAACCGTAACGAGTGTAAAAGTGAAATTTAAATGCTGTATTTATATACAGTTCATATTCAGCCTATGTGTACAAAACGAGAAGGATTATCAAATAATAGTCACAATGCGTTATAATTAGCGTTGCATTAGATTTACGCCTAGATATCAATGACATATGGATTCTCGATACAATCAATGCGTTCATTCATAAAAATTTTTTTTGGCTATGAAGGCGCATTACTAGTAATGTATTATCAAGCAGTAATGTCTCAATTATCTACTAAGGAAATGAAATTGAACAACACTCCAGTTAATGCCTCGCCAGCGAAAAAGTTTTTTGTGGATATGCTGACACGAGATATAGAACTTACAGATGCAATACTTGATCTTGTTGATAACTGTCTTGACGGCGCAATGAGATCAATATCAACCAATCCCGTTAAAAACTATAACGGGTTCTACACAAATTTGATAATGGACAAGGATAAATTCATTATCGAGGATAACTGTGGCGGGATATCTGCTGAACGTGCGGAAAATGAGGCATTCCGATTAGGTAACACAAATTTTGGTAAAGAAAGAACAGTACCCACCATAGGTGTATATGGTATTGGTATGAAAAGAGCAATGTTTAAAATGGGTTCTCACTCCATTGTTTCGACAAAAACAGACGAAGATGAATATGAGGTCGAGATTCGCCCAGACTGGTTAATCGATGATAGTAATTGGTACTTACCATTAACACACAAAGCCACCGGATTAAATCATAATGGCACTAGAATTGAAATAACCCAGATAAGAGATGGTATATCTAGACTATTAGGAGATAAGATTGTTTTCCAATCAGATCTAATGAATGTCATATCCAATCATTTCGCAATAGTTATAAACAAAGGTTTTAAAATTAGTTTAAACGGCCAAGTGATTAAACCAAGTCTCACAACTCTTCTTTATGATGAAAATGCTTTTAAAAACGGGGATGGAATAACTCCTTATGTTTACACTAATGAACAAAATGGAGTTAGTATAGAGTTATCTGTCGGGTTCTATAGAGATCTTACAACTGATGATGAAGATGTAGAGTATTTAGAATCTAAAACTTCTAGCGAAAAGGCTGGTTGGACGGTTATTTGTAATGACCGCGTTGTCATTTATTCTGATAAAACAAGATTAACAGGGTGGGGGGAAGCGGGAGTACCTGCATATCACACCCAATTTATTGGCATTGCAGGCGTAGTAAAATTCACTTCAAATGATGCCAGTTTATTACCCGTAACCACTACAAAACGCGGAATTGATGGCAATTCAGACCTTTACCTAGCCGTAAAAGACTATATGCGTGAAGGTCTTAAAACCTTCATTAACTTTACTAATAAATGGAAATCCTACGGTAACAGTAATAACACTATAAAATCGATGAGTAATAAGTCGCTCCCTGCGACTTCAAGCGAACTTATTAATATAATTCCTAAAAAACAACTCAAAGCGAATCCTAAGCCATTTGGAGGGAAAATATACAAACCCTCACTTCCATTGCCAAAAGTTATTAACAAAACCAAACTCATAAAATATAGCGTTGAAATTGACGAGTTTAACCAAGTGGCAGAATATCTATTCGATGATGTGAATGTACCGGCTGTTGACGTTGGGCGAAAAACATTTGATAAAATGCTAAAAGAGGCTTTAGAAAATGAGTAATGGAAACAGCATACCTTACCATCTTAGGCATAATAAAGCCGTTGACCGGAATCTGTTTATCGATCTATTAGGAAAGGTAAATAATTGTAAAAATATATCTGACTATGTATACGCTGGTTTTGGAGGACCTTTTCTTGAGGATTTCAAAGTAATGCATAGCGTTCTAAAAATAAAAAAAATGATTTCTCTTGAGATTGTTGAAAATACACATAAGCGTCAGAAATTTAATATGCCGAATTCTTGTATAGATATCGGGAAAGAGCCACAAACAAGTCAAAATTTCCTTACAAATTATAACTTTAAAAAAAGAACTCGGCATGTAGTATGGCTCGATTACACTTTGCCTTCTATGTTGAACGACCAATTAGGCGAAATTGAACTACTCTGCAACAAACTTAATGCCTACGACATATTAAAAGTTACTGTTAACGCTCACGCTGAAACGCTTGGTCGCGATCCCAACGCACCGTACTCTGCAACTCCCCAAGACTATCGTGCATCAAATTTAAGTTCCATATTAGATAGATATGCACCTTATCCAATAACTCCAGATCATACGAATTCAAAAAGGTATCCAACAACATTACTTCACGCAATTCGTAAAGCAGTTAATATGGGATTATCCACTAGGTCTGATATATTTATGCAACCATTATCATCTTTTATTTATGCTGATGGCCAAACAATGCTCACAGCTACTGGAATTTTGTTAGAAAATGATGAATCAAAAATCAATCGTTTCTTTAAAAGGTCTCGCTTAGAACATTGGCCATTTATCGATAAAACGTGGGATAAGCCGAGAAATATAAGTATTCCTACGATGTCTTTAAAAGAGCGGTTTGAAATTGAATCGAAACTTCCAAATAGCACCCCTGAAGAAATTATTGAGTCTATGGGATTCTATCTCTCTGAGACAGAACCCAAAACAATTAATCAATTAAAAACCTTTATTGAGTATCAAAGAGCAATACCTTGGTTTTCTAAGGTGCAATTCTGACTAAACATTTTGCACAGTTCAGCTAATGGTAACAGCATTGCTTCAGCAACTATAGGGCAAACGCTGTTACCAATTTGTCTGAAACTATGCCATTTTGTTGGGTGAAATTTGAACCAATCAGGGAAGCCTTGAAGCCGAGCAGCTTCCCTTGGGCTAATAACACGTGGTTGATATGGATGAATAGGTCTAACTGCTTGAAAACTGCCTTTTTCCTTCCCTGTACCAGCCCTTAATGTTGGACAAAATCCATTAGGATCTAAACGTTTAGATTTAGATATACGATCAATCTCTCCAAATTGTAAATTGTTATAACGCTTCTGAACTTCATGGCTATGCAGAGTGCCCAAAAATCCAGAAACTTTTCCCTGTTTCAATTTATACAGCGTTTCTTTATCCCCAACCCCAGAAGGTATCTCACCCCACAATTTATCGTAAAAAGAGCCTTTAAAATGGCGTTCTACTTTATGCCAAGCCTCAGCATCAGTCTGCCAACTTGGTTCTACCATAAAATTAATGCCTGCTAAGGCATCACCGACTGTAATCATACGCTCAGCTTTTTTCGGGGTGAATTGCTTTATATCCAGTAGGTCTTTACCAAGTGTCTTTTTATAGCCAATAAAAAATATACGAGTTCTTGTTGTTGGTGCACCATAATCTGAAGCTTTCACTTTCAAAGGTGGCAAAATATAATAATCATCTTTAATTAAAGATAATGCTTTATTTCTAATTGGATCATATTTCTCATTCATAATACCTGGCACATTTTCGGCCAAAAAGCATAATGGTTGTATTTCGTTAATAATTCTAAAGAAATGAAAATATAATTCATTTCTTACGTCATCAACATTTCCTTTACCAATGCTACTAAAACCTTGACAAGGTGGACCACCAATTAAACAATCAAGTGATTCCAAATTAATACTTTTTAGTAATTCCTTTCCATCAATGGAAGATACATCTTTCATAAAATGTCGTGAATTTGGGAAGTTAACATGATGCGTTTCAATAGCATGCGAATCAATCTCAACAGCGGCGGAAACGTCAAACCCTGCTCTAGCAGCGCCTAAGCTAAGCCCACCAACTCCCGCGAATAAATCTATTACTTTCATATAATTAAGCATACCCATTTTTATCTTTATGTTAGTATAACATGCTTCTATCTGCTCTTTTTGGGTTAATGTTTTGGTCATTGGCCAGTATGCGATCAGTTGGTTAAATCTACCGCTTTGCGGCGTTTGTACTCTTCCATCAGAAGCTGTGCTGGCGTCGGTCCTGCAGGATGTCTCGGTGCTGCCAACTGCTGACGAATTGGCGGAATCGAAAACCCGTTAGCCAGGTGTTTGGTCCATTTCGTGAGTAAGTTTTCTGCCAGTTTTTTCAGCTCTCCCTCCGTCAGGTTCCTCTCAACTCCGGTTCTGCGCATCTCAATGCAAATGTGATACAGAACATCCTGCTTCCATGGGTATTTGTCGCTTCCCGAATATCGGTAAGACTCGTTTCTCCAGCGTTTGTACTCCGCCATCACTGCATCGGATGTCAGATTGAACGGGTTAGCACCGCTGGCAGATACCAGCGCAACGAACTCAGCGAGATCCGGCGGCCATGTGCTGCCCGCGGCGCAACGCTCCATGCACTGCCGGCAAACCAGCGTAATCTGGGCTTCACTCATCGACCCAATCTGAGCGATCCAGAGCTCTGATGGTTCCTCTCCGTTCTTCAGGATCCATCGGTTCGAAAAGATTTCGCCCATCACTTCCCATAGGCGCCACGCCGTTTCTACGGCCGTCTGTTCCTGCAACTCGCAACCGCTGCTCACGGGCGGCTCGAATCTGTTGAACAGCTCTGGATGCTGCTGGCTCTGCTCGTACTCCCACATGATCGTTACTCCCGTTCGCTGGTTTTTTCTGGCGGACTTCCGCACGGTTAAGATGTCTTGCTAGTTTTTGCTCCCACTGGACCTGGTGAAACGCCCTGCCTTCAACCTGCCAGTACGCGATGAAGCTGCTTAACTCGGCAGCAAGATTTATCCCCGGTCTTAATGGCATTCCCCAAATCGTTGCCAGTCGGGGAAAATCCTCGGAAGGTTTCCACCCGAAATACATCGCAAATTTTCCGAATGCTTGTGTTTCACCAGGAACTATTCCCGGTTGATTCGGATAGTCAGGCACAACTGGTTCGACCAGAACCCTATGTGTGGGGGTTATATCTTTTGGTTCCTCTGGTAGATTCCGGATCCCGTTTTTGGGATCGTTTGACGGAAAAAACGGGATCGTTTGGTTGTTTTGCGTACAGGAAACAGTCCCGTTTTCGGGTGCCTTTTCAGCTGTAACAACCCCGTTTTCGGGAATGTTTAAACGATCCCGTTTTTGGTAATGTTCCCGTTTTTGGGTGTGTTCAATTTCAGCAACGCTTTCTTCCACACCAAGAAGTCGGTAAACCGGGATTTGTTTAGTCTTTCCACGCCGTTCACCTGTATCTTCAATAAGCCCGATCGAAATCAGATACTGCAGGCTCGACTGGACCGTTTTCTTATCCAGCTCAGTTGCTTCTGCCAGCGCAGGAATGGATGGAAAAGCACAGAGATCAGCTCCGCACATGTCGGCCATCCAGGTCAGAACAGCTTTTGCAGAGGACTTCCCTGTCTTGACTTTTTTGGCCCATCGCATTGCGTCAATGCTCATGAAGCCCCCCTATTTTCTGTACGGTACTCATTGTCAAAACTCGATTAAAAAAACTGTGGCGCTACGGCGCTTATGCTCGCCAGTAGTGGTCCCGCCGTATCTGCAGGAAGCATGTTAAAAAGTGCAATTGCTGCCTCCCGAATTTCACGCTCTAACTTTTGCAACGGAGCGCCAAGCAATTTTGCCTGGTGCGCTTCGCTACACTCTTTGATTGCTTGAGCCACCAGCTCGCTTTCAGTCAATCCACGTTTCAATCCGTGTTTGCGCGCAATCTCAATAGGCATTGCATCAGCGATCGCTCCTGAAAGCTGCATGACGTAACTGGCGTACTTATCTGAACCGGATTCGTTTTTCAGGTAGCGGTACAGATTCTGTTTATTGACGTTAATTCCGCGCCCGTTTTGTTTTCTCCATTGCTCAGCCACCAGCTGCGCGATGTGGTCCTGTGCACGTCCAGGTAAAGTCGACTCCCATTCCTGAACGGCAGCAAAAATTGCTCTACTTTTCATCCGAGCCCGGCGTAGACCGGAAAACTGATTTTCTGAGTTCAGTTGCAGCCCCATTACCGGGTTATGATTTTTAAAAGAGATGGTTTGCATGGTTAAGCCTGCCTCCCACTCAGTTCTTTATCAGTCGGGAAGACGCTATCAAGCGAACATTCAGCTCCTAGTTTGTTAAGTGCATCCACAATAGAACGGCACTCCGTCAATCCAGGTTCGCGAAGGTTGGCCTCATAATTTGATAGACGCGAACGACCCCAATTGAGAGTTTTTGCAAGCTGTGCTTGAGAGATGCCCAGCTTTTGACGCTCAGAAGCAATGTTGTTCACTTGATTTCTCCTTGCTATTTGATGCAACTAATTTAGTCACAATATGTGTCTATTGTCAATCTCAAAACGTGATCAATACGATGCCACAAAGCGTGGTAACATTTTGCATATGAAAAGCATGTCTGAAGTTGTCGGCGAGAGACTTAAAGCTCTTCGCGAAAGGAAAAAATTAAGCCAAGCGCAACTTTCTAAGCTGTGCGGCTGGGCTACGGCCTCACGCGTTGGTAACTATGAGCTAGGCGTGAGAAACATAGGTATCGACGATGCTGTTGTCTTGGCGAGAGTGCTGGACACTACCCCGAGTTATCTTCTTTTTGGTGATGAACTTAATAAAGGACAAGAACTCCCCCCAAAACAACGCAGGATGCTTCATCTTTTCAATCAGTTACCTGATACTGAGCAAGACAGAATGCTAGATCTCTTCGAAGTTCGTTTAAAAGAGATTGATGAATACGTTGAGCGATACCTCCAAGGCAGATTCAAGAAAGACTCCGAATAACTTTGATAAAGCCAGCTAGATGCTGGTTTTATTTTATCCCCACTGGACACATATTGTGTATTGACAACACAACACATATCGTGACTATAATAATCACACAGAAACACGTCATCGAGGCAGGAAGCCCACGAAGTAGCTGCCGGCGGCATACGAAACACCGGATGAGATGACGACCAGAAGAATTCGCAGCAGGTTTAAACGTTCCGCCGGCCGGCGTTACAGGCATGAGATAGGACATCACTATGAGAATAGATATATCCAAGATAGGGAAAATTTACTTTTTACTCGTCTCCCCAATCAAACTCTCTGTCGCGCAGGATTTGGAGGCCCGATTCGGAGACCGCGTAATCATTGCAGCTTTTGGTACTGATATCACGTCCATGGGCCTGGCACCAGGTGATGAAATCGTAAGTGCTGGCTACCACCTTCACAGCCTGGATACCGCTGTTTTCGTAGCGCTCCACCATGCTATCGGTGCGGATACGCCAGTCGTGGTAGTCAAAGGGAAGGACGTAAGCATCTGAAAGGATTTTTTGGAATTCTTCATAGTGAGCGGGATTTTCGTACCAGAAGACAGGTATAGGGCTACGAGACATTTTGCTCTCTTTTATTTGGCTGTGTGAGAGCGCCAAGAATACCACCGAGCCTGAAGTGGTGAAAAGACAGGCATCACGACTAGTAGGTTTTGCAATGCGGTGAATGCGGCTATGCGCACGCGGCACAGTTAAAAAATAAACATGGCGGTTATTCACATGTTGTGGGGAAAAAGTTGTCGGCGGTAGTTGTTAACTGGCTGCCGTCACCGGGAGGCACCCGGCGCCGCATTGCAAAACCACATCCTAATACTGAGTTAACTGGAGATAACTATGAAGGATTTTGCCCGAGTACCTACCGGGAACCAGGCGACCCGCCTGAACTGGTTCGAGGTGAGACTACGCCAGCTGTGTTACTTGCTGGCGCAGAAAGGAAACCCTGAGGCTGAGGCATGAATACCCTGTTTGCCCTTGTCATCAGCGTATGTGCTCTCACTGGTGAATGCTCTGATGTTCTGATCGGTGTTTATCCATCAGAGGCCAGCTGCAACAGCAACGCCGATGAACAAAAAATACAGGGCCAGTGCCTCCCTTACCGAAATGCACAAAAAATGGCTGACGACCAACAGCCTGCAGTGAGTTTTTGAATCGAGTTTTGACCAATGGCTTACCAGCCTAATGCCCGGTGCACAGGGCATTGTGATGGTAATACCGCCATCGTAACCAAACAGGAGGCGAGGCCTGTTCTGGTTAAATTGGAAAAATTATCTTTGCCCGCCCAAGGCGGGCCTTTTTCCGGAGGCTTTATGTCAGCTAATGATCTGGCATTGAAATTCAGTAACACACCAGCTGAGCAACTCATCGGTATCCTGCCGGTCCTCGAGGTGAAAGAGGCACTGCGTGATGAAGTTGAAGAGGATGTTTTAGACGAAGTGTGGACTGAACATAACTTCGAAATGGAAGCCATGGGCGAACAAGTCGATGAAACGGCCAGGCTTGCAAGGAAGTTTGAGCTGATTGCCGAATCCTTTGGAACAGCAATAAAACTGGCTCTTACGCAGCAGCATCAGGAAGCGCAAGCAACCTTGATAAAAGTGCTAGAGGAATACCCTGGTTACGGCAAAGAGCCTGCAGAAGCCTCATAAAGCACAAAACCCGCGCAAGGCGGGTTAAGTACCCGGTCAGCCGACCAAAGCTTTCCGGAATCGAGTTTTGACCAATGACCACCACCAGGGCGGCTGCCATCAGCTGCCGGGTATCTTACAATCCAAAGGAGCCCAAACGCAATGAACAACTACCCGTATCTCATTAAAGCTAAGGCAAAAGCAAACGAAGCGAAAAGCCTCTTCTGCTGGTTCTCTGCTAAATCCGATTCTCGCGCCGAGCGCAAAATCCTGGACATCCTGGAAGACGCTGAAATTAACGTTGGCCGCGGCGCCAGCCATCAGCTGCCGATCCGCACCAACTGGCTCATCGTTGATGACTTACCGGAAGAAGGTGTACTGGATGACACCTGGTGCGATCGCTACGAGCTTGGTGGTGAAGACGGGCTGACATGGCAAAAAATCGTTGCGCCGGCGGCTGCTGAACCACAGCCCTCCAGTAAACCAGAAAACGATATCTCTCCTGCAAATAGTGATGAAGAAGACTATTCGAACAATGAAGAAGCACTCTTCAACCTGGCGGAAATGTCTTTCCGCACGCAGCTGCTTGCCCAGTATATGGCCGACGAACGTCACGTGTATCACATTAGCATTCCTCATCGTAACCGCCTTTCAGCGATGGAAATGGATACGGATAATCACGGTGTGCAGAATCTGCTGCTGACGGCAGAAAATATTCCGGAGCTTAAAAAATATGATATGCCTGGCCTGTGGAAATTTACCAGTGCATTTAAGAGCGTATTTCCTGCGGGGAAACGCCATGAGCTCGGCAAGCAAATTCAGTTCGCCAAATTGTGGCTTGAAACGTCTCACATTGACCGCGGGATCCTTACAAAGGAATGGGCTGCTGGAAACTATATCACCTCAATAAACAAAACCGATACTGGCGCCAATGCTGGTGGCGGTAACAAAACTGACCGCAATCCGGATTATCAGCATTCGCTGGATACTCTGGATATAGAGATCGCCCTTGCGACGATGCCTATGGATTTTGATATCTATAATTTTCCGGCATCAGTCCACCGCCGCGCGAAGGAAATAGTACAGAAGAAAGAAAGTCCATTTAAAGAATGGTCTGCAGCATTACGGAGCACACCAGGCATCCTTGATTATTCCCGTGCAGCGATTTTTGCACTGATCAGGGAAGCATCCAGTGGAATAACTCCTTTTCCAGATCGGTTGCGTGGCTACATCAACGCGAATCTGACTGAACATAAGCATGATACCCCAAGCGCTGAAATGCTTGCCAAGGCGGGACATATTCCATCTGCTGCAGTCACTCTGGATGCAATAAACCAAGCAATCGCCGGAGAGGATAGCAGCGCAAAAATGGAAACACTCTCCTCTGACTTTAAAGCAGTTGGCACCGAACTCGTAAAAGAAGCTCAAAAGCAGCGTCCGAACGCTAATCAGGTTCTGGCCGCCGAGCGCGGCGAATATGTCGAAGGGATTAGCGACCCTACTGATCCGAAGTGGGTAACCGAAGACCTTCCCAAATCAAGGCAACCTGAGGTTTCAAAAATTGGGGACGGAGTATTTTCCATTGACGGTCTTGTTGACGTTACGGGCAAGGTTAACCAAAAAGAAAAAACAGATGAAGTTGTTCATCAAACGGATGCTGTAGATATTGAATCCAGTCCTCATAATAAGGAGGAAGATCAGCCTATTGATTATGTTCACGTTATGGTTGATCTGGAAACCATGGGTAAAAAACATAACGCCCCTATCGTCGCTATTGGTGCGGTTGTTTTTGACCCGGCAACCGGCTCTATTGGAGAAAGTTTCTATAAAGTCGTATGCCTTGAATCCTCTGTGAACTGGGGCGCCGTAATCGATCCATCTACTGTTATCTGGTGGCTTAAGCAGTCCTCCGAAGCACGCTCTGCGATCGTAAATGATGATGCTATCCCGTTGCTGGATGCATTACTCCAGTTCAGAGAATTTGTCTCTGATAATGTTGCTGGCGGGAGCAAAAAGGCACAGGTATGGGGTAACGGTGCGTCATTCGATAACTCCATTCTGCGTTCTTCTTACGATTGCATTGCTGAAGATTATCCGTGGGAATACTGGAACGATCGGGACGTACGAACAATGGTAGAGCTCGGCCAGGCCATTGGCTTCGACCCCAAAACAACGATCCCGTTTGAAGGTGATCGTCACAATGCCCTCGCTGATGCTATTCATCAGGCCCGCTATGTGTCAGCAATCTGGCAGCGAATAATTTCCGGCAATCAGGTGCTGCAAAAATTGATGCAAAACTGATTTTTTATTTTCAGATACTGGCCCAGCAATGGGTCATAATGAGGTAAAACATATGCTCCAGATGTTAACCCTTGAAGAGTGGGCAAACGAGAAATACAGAAGCAATCCTCCAAGTGTTTCCACTCTCAGGAATTATGCTAAACAGAATATGTTTTCTCCCCCAGCCAAAAAAGAAGGTCGATTCTGGCGCGTCAGGGAGGATGCTGAGTTGGTCGGTACATTGACCACTCCTGTAGTAAAGAAAAGCGACCCTGTTCTTTTGCAGAGGATTTTGAACGATGGCTGCCAGACCACGTAAAAATAATATATCTATTCCAAATTTATACCCGCTCTACAGTAGAAAGGTTAATAAAGTATACTGGCGTTATAAGCACCCGATAACTGGTAAGTTTCATAGTCTAGGTACAGATGAAGCAGAGGCCACGGCAATAGCTATTGAAGCAAATAAAAGACTGGCGGAACAACAAACCCGCCAGATAATGGCAATCACTGACAGAATATCCACCAACTCAGGAAAATCAATATCAACTAACACCTGGCTTGAACGTTACTGGAAGATTCAGCAGGAAAGATTAAAGTCCGGAGATATTAAAGAAAACACTATCAAACAAAAAGCAAAACCAGTATCTCTGCTTAAGGAACGTGTAGGAATGAAATTAATATCCGCTGTCAATGTTCGAGATGTTGCGCAAATTCTTGATGAATATTTAGCGGAGGGACAACCCAGAATGGCTCAGGTCATTCGCTCTGTCCTAATAGATGTTTTTAAAGAAGCTCAGCATGCGGGAGAAGTACCTCCTGGTTATAACCCTGCACTAGCAACTAAACAACCTCGTAGAAAGATCACTCGCCAGCGCCTCACTCTGGAGGAATGGCAAAAGATTTTTGATATAGCCGATGAAAATCACAAATACATGGGGAACGCCATGCTTTTAGCCATAGTAACAGGACAGCGACTAGGTGATATATCCCGTATGAAATTCTCGGACATCTGGGACGATCATCTACACGTTGAGCAAGAGAAAACCGGAAGCAAAATCGCTATACCATTAGCTCTGCGTTGCAACGCAATCAACTGGAGCCTCCGAGATGTAATCAGTCGTTGCCGGGATTATGCAGTAAGCCCTTATTTGGTTCATTTCTTTAGAACCACCTCACAGGCTGAGCGAGGAGCGCAGGTGAAACCCAGAACACTGACCATGAATTTCAGCAAGGCAAGAGACAGTGCAGATATTGACTGGGGACAAGGTACACCGGCAACTTTCCATGAACAAAGATCGCTTTCCGAGCGGTTATATAAAGCCCAGGGTATAAACACGAAAGATTTACTTGGACATAAAACTCAACAACAAACGGATAGGTACCATGATGATCGAGGTAAGGGGTGGACAACGGTGGCCTTATGAGGTTTTTCGGGAGGGGTTTTGATAACTTGTTTTGATAAAATTTTG
The DNA here is from genome assembly GCF_002837615.1 of Klebsiella sp. X1-16S-Nf21. Taxonomy (NCBI): domain Bacteria; kingdom Pseudomonadati; phylum Pseudomonadota; class Gammaproteobacteria; order Enterobacterales; family Enterobacteriaceae; genus Klebsiella; species Klebsiella sp. X1-16S-Nf21. The sequence continues at coordinate 21,394 of NZ_PJDK01000018.1, read as the reverse complement.
ATAACCGTTCGAAAGCTAATAATAAAAACGGGAACCACCAGGTTCCCGTTCTGACATAATCTGAGGGCCAGATTACATGTTCGCGATAATCGCGTCGCCAAACTCTGAACATTTCAGCAGCTTAGCGCCTTCCATCAGACGTTCGAAGTCATAGGTCACGGTCTTGGCGGCGATAGCGCCTTCCATGCCTTTGACGATCAGGTCTGCGGCTTCGAACCACTGCATGTGGCGCAGCATCATTTCTGCGGACAGGATGATGGAGCCCGGGTTCACTTTGTCCTGGCCAGCATACTTCGGAGCAGTACCGTGAGTCGCTTCGAACAGCGCGCACTCGTCACCGATGTTGGCGCCCGGGGCGATACCGATACCACCAACCTGTGCCGCCAGCGCGTCAGAGATGTAGTCGCCGTTCAGGTTCATACAGGCGATAACGTCGTATTCCGCCGGACGCAGCAGGATCTGCTGCAGGAACGCATCGGCGATCACGTCTTTCACCACGATCTCTTTACCGGTGTTCGGGTTCTTGATTTTCACCCACGGGCCGCCGTCGATCAGCTCGCCGCCGAACTCTTCGCGAGCCAGCTGGTAGCCCCAGTCTTTGAACGCGCCTTCGGTGAACTTCATGATGTTGCCTTTGTGCACCAGGGTGAGGGAATCACGATCGTTGGTGATCGCGTATTCAATCGCGGCGCGAACCAGGCGTTTGGTGCCTTCTTCAGAGCACGGCTTGATGCCGATACCGCAATGTTCCGGGAAGCGAATTTTCTTCACGCCCATCTCATCGCGCAGGAATTTGATGACTTTGTCTGCTTCAGCAGAGTCGGCTTTCCACTCGATACCGGCATAGATATCTTCTGAGTTTTCACGGAAGATAACCATATCGGTCAGTTCAGGGTGCTTAACCGGGCTCGGGGTGCCCTGGTAGTAACGTACCGGACGCAGGCAGACGTAGAGGTCCAGCTCCTGGCGCAGCGCCACGTTCAGAGAACGGATGCCGCCGCCGACTGGGGTGGTCAGAGGACCTTTGATAGCAACGCGGTAGTCACGAATCAGATCGAGGGTTTCAGCTGGCAGCCAGACATCCTGGCCATAGACTTGGGTCGATTTTTCACCGGTGTAAACTTCCATCCAGGAAATTTTACGCTCGCCCTTATAGGCTTTCTCAACGGCGGCATCAACCACTTTCAGCATCGCTGGGGTAACGTCAACGCCGATACCGTCGCCTTCAATGAACGGGATAATCGGATTGTGAGGGACGTTCAGTTTGCCGTTTTGCAGGGTGATTTTTTGACCTTCCGCCGGAACTACTACTTTGCTTTCCATTAACCTCTCCTTCGAGCGCTTCTGGTTCTGCTCTTCCCTCTTCACGCGAGCCTGGTGTTGGCTGAGTCGGCCAGCTCCAGCGTACCGGGTTTTCCCGCTAAGCGGAGCTATCGCGTCCGTGTCGCCTTCCTGCCTGTAGTGCGAATCGGTTTGAGCAATTTTTTGTTAATAATTTGTAATGAGCATGTCAATACTACCTGAATGTTTGCGTCCATGAAAGGCATTCGTAATTAGGCTATAATGCGGCAATTGATAGAGCCTGAAAATACCATGCAGAAAACTTCATTTAGAAAACATCGCGTTGAGCGATTCAGCACACAACAAGTCACCAGACAACGTAAAGAACGCCAGCCAAAAACTGTGATCTTGTTCAATAAACCCTATGATGTGTTGCCGCAATTTACCGACGAAGCCGGGCGCAGCACGCTGAAAGATTTTATCCCCGTGGCGGGCGTCTACGCCGCCGGTCGTCTTGACCGCGACAGCGAAGGGCTGCTGGTGCTGACCAACGATGGCGCGCTGCAGGCGAAGCTAACCCAGCCGGGTAAACGCACCGGCAAGATTTACTACGTCCAGGTGGAAGGCGAACCCACCGCCGAGGCGCTGGCCGCGCTACGCGACGGCGTCACGCTCAACGATGGCCCCACCCTGCCTGCAGGCGTGGAAGTGGTGGAGGAGCCCGCGTGGCTGTGGCCGCGTAACCCGCCTATTCGCGAGCGCAAATCGATCCCCACCCGCTGGCTGAAAATCACCCTTTACGAGGGACGTAACCGTCAGGTGCGCCGGATGACCGCCCACGTCGGCTTCCCCACCCTGCGTCTGATCCGCTACGCCATGGGCGGCTATACGCTTGACGGGCTGGCCAACGGCGAATGGCGTAAAGCCGAATAACTAAAAAGGAAAAGCGATGTTTAAACCTCATGTCACCGTTGCCTGCGTGGTTCACGCCGAGGATAAATTCCTCATCGTCGAAGAGACCATTAACGGCAAAGCGCTGTGGAACCAGCCGGCGGGCCACCTGGAGGCCAATGAGACGCTGCTGCAGGCCGCCGAACGCGAACTGTGGGAAGAGACCGGCATTCGCGCCACGCCGCAGCACTTCATCCGCATGCACCAGTGGGTCGCTCCCGATAACACGCCGTTTCTGCGCTTCCTGTTCGCCATCGAACTTAGCGATCTGTGCGCCACCGAACCGCATGACAGCGATATCGATCGCTGCCTGTGGCTCAGTGCTGAGGAAATTCTTAACGCACCGAACCTGCGCTCACCGCTGGTTGCCGAAAGCATTCGCTGCTACCTGCAGGACCCGCGCCAGCCGCTGTCGCTGATTGGCGCATTTAACTGGCCGTTCACAGGGGGTGAATGAACGGTGAGCGCGTGCTAGAATACGCCGCCTCGAAGTTCAATGTAGCGAGTATTTCCATGTCAGAAAGCCAGAAAAAAGTGATCGTCGGCATGTCCGGCGGCGTCGACTCCTCGGTCTCCGCGTACCTGCTGCTGCAGCAAGGGTATAAGGTGGAAGGCCTGTTCATGAAGAACTGGGAGGAAGACGACGGCGAGGAATACTGCACCGCCGCCGCCGACCTTGCCGATGCGCAAGCGGTCTGCGATAAGCTGGGCATTGAACTGCACACCGTTAACTTTGCCGCCGAATATTGGGACAACGTCTTTGAGCTCTTCCTGGAAGAGTACAAAGCCGGCCGCACGCCGAACCCGGATATTCTGTGCAATAAAGAGATCAAGTTTAAAGCCTTCCTCGAGTTTGCCGCCGAAGACCTCGGCGCCGACTACATCGCCACCGGGCACTATGTGCGCCGCGCCGATGTCGACGGCAAAAGCCAGCTGCTGCGCGGCCTCGACGGTAACAAAGATCAGAGCTACTTCCTCTATACCCTTAGCCACGAGCAGATTGCCCAGAGCCTGTTCCCGGTGGGTGAGCTGGAAAAACCGCAGGTGCGTAAGATCGCCGAAGAGCTGGATCTGATCACCGCGAAGAAAAAAGATTCCACCGGCATCTGCTTTATCGGCGAACGTAAATTCCGCGATTTCCTTGGCCGTTATCTGCCGGCGCAGCCGGGCAAAATTCTCACCGTCGACGGCGAGGAGATCGGTACCCATCAGGGGCTGATGTACCATACGCTGGGCCAGCGTAAAGGGCTGGGCATCGGCGGCACCAAAGAGGGTAGCGAAGATCCGTGGTACGTGGTGGATAAAGACGTTGAGAATAATATTCTTATCGTCGCCCAGGGCCATGACCACCCGCGCCTGATGTCCGTCGGCCTGATTGCCCAACAGCTGCACTGGGTTGACCGTGAACCGCTGCAGGGCACCCTGCGCTGCACGGTGAAAACCCGCTATCGCCAGACCGATATCCCCTGCACCGTCACCGCGCTGGATGAAGACCGTATCGAAGTTCGCTTTGATGAGCCGGTCGCGGCGGTCACCCCGGGCCAGTCCGCAGTGTTCTATCTGGGTGAAGTGTGCCTCGGCGGCGGAATTATTGAACAACGACTGCCTCTGCAGTCCTGAACGCGCGTTATTTCCGTCGGGACGAACCGCCCCGACGGCTGACAAGGAGTATGTGTGGCGAAGAATTACTATGACATCACGCTGGCGCTGGCTGGCGTTTGCCAGGCGGCACGACTGGTTCAGCAACTGGCGCATCAGGGACATTGCGACAGCGATGCCCTGCATGTGTCGCTGAACAGCATCATCGACCTCGATCCCGAGTCGACGCTGGCGGTGTTCGGTGGCAGTGAAGCCAATCTTCGCCTCGGCCTTGAAACGCTGCTCGGGGTGCTCAATACCAGCAGCCGTCAGGGCCTCAATGCTGAACTGACGCGCTATACCCTGAGCCTGATGGTGCTGGAGCGCAAGCTCGCCGCCAGTAAAGGGGCGATGGACACGCTCGGCAACCGCATCGCCGGCCTGCACCGTCAACTGGAACACTTTGACCTGCAGTCCGAAACGCTGCTCAGCGCCATGGCAGGCATCTATGTTGACGTGATAAGCCCGCTGGGGCCGCGTATTCAGGTGACCGGCTCCCCTGCCGTGCTGCAAAGCCCGCAGGTGCAGGCGAAAGTTCGCTCAGCGCTGCTGGCGGGTATTCGCGCCGCGGTGCTCTGGCATCAGGTGGGCGGCGGACGTCTGCAGCTTATGTTTTCCCGTAATCGTCTGGTTAACCAGGCAAAGCAAATTCTTGCTCATTTAACCCCGGAGTTGTGATCTATGGAATTATCCTCACTGACCGCCGTTTCCCCTGTAGACGGCCGCTACGGCGATAAAGTCAGCGCGCTGCGCGGTATCTTCAGCGAATTCGGTTTGCTGAAATTCCGCGTTCAGGTGGAAGTACGTTGGCTGCAAAAACTGGCCGCCCACGCAGCGATCAAGGAAGTTCCTGCTTTTGCTGCCGACGCAAACGGTTTCCTTGACAAAATCGTCGCCGATTTCAGCGTCGAAGACGCGGAGCGCATCAAAACCATCGAGCGCACCACTAACCACGACGTGAAAGCGGTAGAGTATTTTCTGAAAGAGAAAGTCGCTGACGTCGCCGAGCTGCACGCGGTATCTGAGTTTATTCACTTCGCCTGTACGTCTGAAGACATCAATAACCTCTCCCACGCGCTGATGCTGAAAACCGCCCGCGACGAAGTGGTTCTGCCTTACTGGCGCAAGCTGATTGACGCGGTAAAAGATCTGGCAACCCAGTACCGCGATGTGCCGCTGCTCTCCCGTACCCACGGTCAGCCGGCAACGCCGTCCACCATGGGTAAAGAGATGGCGAACGTCGCCTACCGTATGGAGCGCCAGTACCGTCAGCTGAACCAGGTGGAAATCCTCGGTAAAATCAACGGCGCGGTGGGTAACTACAACGCCCACATCGCGGCCTACCCGGAAGTCGACTGGCATCAGTTCAGCGAAGAGTTCGTCACCTCGCTGGGCATTCAGTGGAACCCGTACACCACCCAGATCGAGCCGCATGACTACATCGCTGAGCTGTTTGACTGCATCGCGCGCTTCAACACCATTCTGATCGATTTCGATCGCGATGTGTGGGGCTACATCGCGCTCAACCACTTCAAACAGAAGACCATCGCCGGGGAAATCGGCTCCTCCACCATGCCGCACAAGGTGAACCCGATTGACTTCGAAAACTCCGAAGGCAACCTCGGCCTGGCCAATGCGGTCATGCAGCACCTGGCCAGCAAACTGCCGGTTTCCCGCTGGCAGCGCGACCTGACCGACTCCACCGTCCTGCGTAACCTCGGCGTGGGAATCGGCTATGCGCTGATCGCCTATCAGTCCACCCTCAAAGGGATCAGCAAGCTGGAGCTGAACCAGGATCGCCTGCTGGACGAACTGGATCACAACTGGGAAGTACTGGCTGAGCCGATCCAGACCGTGATGCGCCGTTACGGTATCGAAAAACCGTACGAGAAGCTGAAAGAGCTGACCCGCGGCAAACGCGTTGACGCGGAAGGGATGAAGCAGTTTATTGACAGCCTCGCCCTGCCGGAAGAGGAAAAAGTGCGCCTCAAAGCGATGACTCCGGCCAACTATATTGGTCGGGCAACCACCATGGTTGACGAGCTGAAATAATCGCCCTGCCCCTCTTTCCGCCGGAAAGAGGGGCGTTTTGTCGCCGGAAAGCAATCAGATCCAGACGTCGTTCACCGCCGTCCGCTCGCCGCCCTCATGGCCGGTATTCAGTACGCCGCGCGGCTCAATCAGCATGAGCTTCGCTTCCGTCTCCGCCGAGGTCTTATGTTCCACCCCGCGCGGCACGACGATCATCTCCCCGGCCTTCACCAGCACATGTCCGTCGCGGAAGTCCACGCGTAATACCCCCTCCACCACCATCAATGTCTCATCGGTTTCCGGGTGGCTGTGCCAGATAAAATCGCCGGCGATGCGCACGATCTTGAACTGATAGTCGTTCATCTCAGCCACCACTTTGGGCTGCCATTGTTCGCTGAACAGGGAAAATTTCTGAGCAAGATTAACGAGTTGATACATGGGCTGTCTCCTTGTGATAAAGGCAGTCAGCATAGTTCGCCTCGCCGCGGTCACGCTTGAACGATTGTGCAACCTGAACCGCGCTAGCCGCGGATCGCCCGCAGCCAGCGGCCCGGAGAGAGACCAAAGCGGCTGATAAACTGGCGCGTCATGTGGCTCTGATCGGCAAACCCCGCGTCGGCGGCAATATCCACCAGACGCTCCCCGGCGCGCATCCGCTGGCGGCAAAAATCGAGCCGGCGCATCATGACGTAACGCCACGGGCTGGTGCCGTACAGCGTTCTGAAATCCCGGCTCAGGCTCCAGCGGTCCCGGCCGCTGACCTGCGACAGGGTGTCGAGGGTCATATCCTGCATAAAACAGGCATGGATATACTCCCGGGCCCTCTCCGCCGCCTGATAATCAAACGCCTGGCGACGGGAACGTTGTCCGCCGACCACAGCCAGGGTCTGCGCCAGGTCGTACAGAGCATCCTCTTCCTCCAGCGGCTCGAAGGTGTCCGTGACCGCTTTTAATAACGGCAGCGCGGCGCACCGCAGGCGCGGATCCGCCGACAGGCCGCCGGGAATAAACGGCAGTGGCCTGCCGCCGAGTATCTTCTGGATCAGCGCCGGTTCGATATAGACCATGCGGTAGTGAAACCCCGCCTCGGTGCCCGCCTCGCCGTCATGTATTTCGTCCGGGTGAAGCACCATCGTTCCGCCGGGCAGGCTGTGCTGGAGTCCGCCGCGATAGTGAAAGCTCTGCACGCCGGCGATCGTCTGGCCGATAGCATAGGTATCATGCCGGTGGGGCTCATAGCCGTGGCCGCCGAAGAAGGCTTCGATGCGTTCCGTCTGACTGGGCGACTGCGCCAGCCTGACCCAGTCCGCACTTTTCTGCTGAGACATAATGGATAACCTGCGGCGTCATTGAGAGGTGATCCCAGCACTATTACACAAAAAATTAACATCACCAACCCGCGCTCTGCCCGCGCTCTGCCGCTGGGCGTTTGCTGAAATTACGCATAGAATGAAGGAGTTCCATGCACTATGCGCAAAGGGCATCGCCGAAGGCTGACCTGCCTGGCGGTGTTATGCGCCGTTGGTATAAAAAGCTTTATTTAACAGCTGTTTATATTTTGCGTATATAATGAGCGTCAGATTACTATCAACACAGGAAGGGAGAACAGTCATGCGCGTACTCGTGGTTGAGGATAACGCCCTGCTGCGTCACCACCTCAAAGTTCAGCTGCAGGAGCTGGGCCATCAGGTCGATGCGGCGGAAGATGCCAGGGAAGCGGACTACTATCTGGGCGAACATCTCCCGGATATCGCCATCGTCGACCTCGGCCTGCCGGATGAAGACGGACTATCGCTGATCCGCCGCTGGCGCAGCCACGATGTGTCGCTGCCGGTGCTGGTGCTGACCGCCCGCGAAGGGTGGCAGGATAAAGTGGAAGTGCTGAGCGCCGGGGCGGATGATTACGTCACCAAGCCTTTCCATATTGAAGAGGTTGCCGCCCGCATGCAGGCGCTGCTGCGCCGCAACAGCGGCCTGGCCTCACAGGTGATCTCCCTGCCGCCGTTCCAGGTCGACCTCTCCCGGCGCGAGCTGTCAGTCAACGATCAGCCGATCAAGCTGACGGCCTTTGAGTACACCATTATGGAAACCCTGATCCGCAACCGCGGCAAAGTGGTCAGCAAAGATTCCCTGATGCTCCAGCTTTACCCGGATGCCGAACTGCGTGAGAGCCATACCATCGACGTACTGATGGGCCGGCTGCGCAAGAAAATTCAGGCTGAATACCCGCAGGACGTCATCACCACGGTGCGCGGCCAGGGCTATCTGTTCGAACTGCGCTGATGAAGGGACTGTTGCGGCATATCTTCCCCCTGTCATTACGGGTTCGCTTCCTGCTGGCGACCGCCGGGGTCGTACTGGTGCTCTCCCTGGCCTATGGCATGGTGGCGCTGGTGGGCTACAGCGTCAGCTTTGATAAAACCACCTTCCGCCTGCTGCGCGGCGAGAGCAATCTCTTTTATATGCTGGCGAAATGGGAGAACGGCGCTATTGACGTTGATATCCCGGAAAACCTGAATATGGAAAGCCCGACGGTGACCCTTATCTACGATGAGAAGGGTAAACTGCTGTGGGCACAGCGCAATGTCCCCTGGCTGGCGAAACGCATTCAACCGGAATGGCTGAAGCGCAATGGTTTCCATGAGATCGAAGCCGATGTCGACAGCAGCAGCATGCTGCTGCGCAACAACCACGAGATTCAGGAACAGCTGGACGCCATCCGCGAGCAGGGCGACGATTCGGAGATGACCCACTCGGTGGCGATCAACCTCTATCCGGCCACCAGCAAAATGCCCCAGCTCAGCATTGTGGTGGTCGATACCATCCCGGTGGAGCTCAAGCGCAGCTATATGGTGTGGAGCTGGTTTATCTACGTGCTGGCCGCCAACCTGCTGCTGGTGATCCCCCTGCTGTGGGTCGCCGCATGGTGGAGCCTGCGGCCTATCGAGTCGCTGGCGAAAGAGGTACGTGAGCTGGAGGAGCACCACCGCGAAAAGCTCAATCCCAACACCACCCGCGAGCTGACCCGGCTGGTCAGCAACCTTAACCGCCTGGTTCGCAGCGAGCGTGAACGCTATGACAAATACCGCACCACCCTCACCGATCTCACCCACAGCCTGAAAACGCCGCTGGCGGTGATGCAGAGCACCCTGCGCTCGCTGCGCGGCGAGAAGATTAGCGTCGATGAGGCGGAGCCGGTGATGCTGGAGCAGATAAGCCGCATCTCGCAGCAGATTGGTTACTATCTGCATCGCGCCAGCATGCGCAGCGGCGGCACCCTGTTGAGCCGGGAGCTGCATCCGATCGCCCCGCTGCTTGATAGCCTGACCTCCGCTCTCAACAAGGTCTATCAGCGCAAAGGGGTCAATATCTCGCTCGACATCTCGCCGGAGATCACTTTTGTCGGCGAGCAGAACGATTTTATGGAAGTGATGGGTAACGTTCTCGATAACGCCTGTAAGTACTGTCTGGAGTTCGTGGAGGTTTCCGTGCGCCAAACCACCGACAGCCATCTGCATATTCTGGTGGAAGACGATGGCCCGGGGATCCCGCAGAGCCAGCGCCGCGCCGTCTTCGACCGCGGCCAGCGGGCAGATACGCTGCGCCCCGGCCAGGGTGTGGGGCTCTCCGTCGCCCGCGAAATCGTCGAGCAATATGACGGGGAGATTATCGCCAGCGAAAGCCTGCTCGGCGGCGCCTGCATGGAGGTGGTGTTTGGCCGCCAGCTGATGGAAGATAAACAGGGTTAATCATTGAGTTTTTTAACGGCGCCTGCATCGCCGGGGCGCCGCATCCGTTATAATCCCTGTCAGACACCTGCAGTGGAATATCAATATGGATTATCAATTAACGCTTAACTGGCCCGACTTTATCGAACGCTACTGGCAAAAACGGCCGGTGGTACTGAAGCGCGGCTTCGCCAATTTTATCGACCCCCTAAGCCCGGACGAACTGGCTGGACTGGCCATGGAGAGCGAGGTCGATAGCCGCCTTGTCAGCCATCAGGATGGAAAATGGCAGGTCAGTCACGGTCCCTTCGAAAGCTACGATCACCTGAGTGAAAACAACTGGTCCCTGCTGGTGCAGGCGGTTAACCACTGGCATGAACCCTCAGCGGCGCTGATGCATCCGTTCCGCGCTCTGCCGGACTGGCGTATCGACGATCTGATGATCTCCTTCTCGGTACCCGGGGGCGGCGTCGGTCCGCATCTGGATCAGTATGATGTGTTTATCATTCAGGGCACCGGCCGTCGGCGCTGGCGCGTCGGGGAAAAGGTGCCGATGAAACAGCACTGCCCGCATCCGGACCTGCTGCAGGTTGACCCCTTCGAGGCGATCATCGATGAAGAGATGGAGCCGGGGGATATTCTCTATATTCCGCCAGGATTCCCGCATGAGGGGTATTCGCTGGAAAACTCGCTCAACTATTCGGTCGGCTATCGCGCGCCGAATGCCCGCGAGCTGTTCAGCGGCTTTGCCGACTACGTTCTCCAGCGCGAACTGGGCAGCCAGCGCTACGCCGATCCGGACGTGCCGTCCCGCGACCATCCGGCGGATATTTTACCCGTCGAACTCGACCGCCTGCGCGAGATGATGCTGGGGCTGATTAATCAACCAGAGCACTTTAAACAGTGGTTTGGCGAGTTTATCACCCAGTCGCGTCATGAGCTCGACGTCGCACCGCCGGAGCCGCCGTATCAGCCAGATGAGATTTACGATGCCCTGCAGCAGGGCGATACCCTGGAACGCCTGGGTGGCCTGCGGGTGCTGCGCATTGACGGCGAGGTGTTCGTCAATGGCGAGAAGATCAACTCCCCGCACCGCCCGGCGCTGGACGCCTTAGCCACCCATCTGACGCTGCGCGCCGACCATTTTGGCGATGCGCTGGAAGATCCGTCATTCCTCGCCATGCTGGCAGCGCTGGTCAACAGCGGCTACTGGTTCTTTGGCGACTGAGCCATCATCCTGCCCGGCGGCGCTGCGCTTGCCGGGCCTACGGGTTCTGTGGTCACCGGCTGGACTCCAGGCCGGATAAGGCGAAGCCGCCATCCGGCATAAAGACCGGCACCCGCTCTGCTGTTCACCGCCCGGCGGCGCTGCGCTTGCCGGGCCTACGGGTTCTGCGGTCACCGGCTGGACCGTAGGCCGGATAAGGCGAAGCCGCCATCCGGCACTTTGTGGTTTCGATGGCGGCAATGTCTTACCCGAGCATTATCGCCTCTCGCCTGCATCAAATTCGCTTACCTCACCCGCCCAATCTGGCGGATACCATGCCCGGCGCACATCGCGATGAAAGGTCGAATACGGCCAATCCTGCACCCGACGGACATGACCGTGTTTAACGGGATTGATATAAACGTAATCCATATGCCGCCGGTAATCTTCTTCATTACGGATGGCATGTTCCCAGAAGCGCGGCTGCCAGATATGGCGCTGCGCCAGCGCTCGGGTAAACATTTTTTTAATATCCCGCCAGCGACCGGAATAATCGGTATCCCCCTCAGGCAGGGTCCAGATGCAGTGCATATGCTCTGGTAAAACCACCCAGGCGTTAATCAGAAAAGGTTTTTTGCTTTTAACAAACGCTGTAGCGGCACGCAGATGAGCAATATGCCGCGTCAGGAGATCGCTGTGGCGATTTTGCAGGTTAACGGTGAAGAACCAGCAGCCGCCGGGGATATAACTGCGACGATAATCAGACATGTGAGGTTCCCTCCTCAGTATTAGCCTTATCGCTTTTGCCCGGCGGCGCTGCGCTTGCCGGGCCTACGGGTTCTGCGGTCTCCGGCTGAACCGTAGGCCGGATAAGGCGAAGCCGCCATCCGGCATCTTGTGCGACAAGCAGAATGAGCGGCCTGGTTGCGAAGGCTATTTCCCTTTTCGTGTTGCCGTCAGCTCGGCGATACGCACGATCACCTGCACCGCCTTCTCCATCCCTTCCAGGGTGACAAACTCATGTTTGCCGTGATAGTTGTAGCCGCCGGTAAACAGGTTCGGGCACGGCAGTCCCATAAACGAGAGCTGCGCGCCGTCGGTGCCGCCGCGGATCGGCTTCATCTGCGGTTCAATATCGCAGTCCACCATCGCCTGGCGGGCAATATCGACCACGTGCGGATGGGCGATCACCTGCTCATGCATGTTGTAATAACTATCCTCGATCACCAGCTCGATATAGCAGTCCGGGTGCAGCCCCTTGCCGACCTTTTTGGCGATCTCCATCATCTTGCGTTTACGCGCCTCAAAGTGCTTGCGGTCAAAATCGCGGATGATGTAGTGCATCTCGGCCCGATCCACGCTGCCTTTGATGCTGGTGAGGTGATAAAAGCCTTCATAACCTTCGGTAGTCTCCGGCGCCTCGTCGGCCGGCACTTCGGCATGAATGCGCGCGGCCAGCGACAGCGCATTGACCATCACCCCTTTTGCGGTGCCGGGATGCACGTTATTGCCGACAATCTTAATGGTCACCGAGGCGGCGTTGAAGTTTTCAAACTCCAGTTCCCCCACGCCACCGCCGTCGACGGTATAGGCCCAGCGGGCATCAAAGGCCTCGACATCGAAATGCTTCGCCCCTTTTCCGACCTCTTCATCGGGGGTGAAGGCCACGCGGATATCGCCATGAGGGATGTTTTTCGCCTGCAGGGTCGCCAGCGCGGTCATGATCTCGGCGATGCCGGCCTTGTCGTCCGCCCCCAGCAGCGTTTTCCCGTCGGTGGTGATCAGCGTCTGCCCCAAAAGCTGATGCAGAACCGGGAACATCACCGGGGAGAGCACCTCATCGCCGATACCCAGCGCGATATCGCCGCCGCGATAGTTTTCGACAATCTGCGGATTAACGTTTTTACCGCTGAAATCCGGGGAAGTATCGACGTGAGAGATAAAGCCGATGGCCGGGATATCGCCCTCCACGTTGGCGGGCAGGGTTCCCATTACCGTCCCTTTTTCACTCAGCGTTACCTTGATCAGTCCCATTTCTTCCAGCTGCGCCTGCAACAGGCGTAACAGCTTCCACTGCCCTTCCGTGCTGGGGACCTGACGAACGCCAGGCTTCGACTGCGTGTCCAAAGAAACGTACTGCAAAAAACGCTCAAGCAATTTATCCATGTAGCCACCCTCTTCTTTTGTGACAACATTATTCATAAGCCAGAAAAGACAAATATTGCGTCAGGTCATTCTTAGCCCGTAAAGCGAAATTTAATAACGGAACCGACGTTATGGTGTAAAGGTAGACTATGCAGGCGTATCAAGGATTGGCGATTACCCTTGTTTGCCGTAGAATGCTGGCCCTTATTAAAAAAGTGCAACCCCAAAGGTGGTTAATCACAAACCCCGCAGCGGTCGGAAGTTTCCGTTGCGTCTACATGGGACAGAGTCAAAAATTGAATATACAACCGCGTTCGCGTTCGCCGCTGGTGCAACTGGCGGGAATTCGCAAGAGCTTTGATGGTAAAACGGTCATCGATAACCTTAACCTGACCATCAACAATGGTGAGTTTCTCACCCTGCTTGGCCCCTCTGGCTGCGGTAAAACCACCGTTCTGCGCCTTATCGCCGGCCTGGAAAACGTCGACAGCGGACGGATCCATCTCGAAGATCACGATATCACCCATGTCCCGGCGGAAAACCGCCACGTCAATACCGTCTTTCAAAGCTACGCCCTGTTTCCGCATATGACGGTATTCGAGAACGTCGCCTTTGGCCTGCGGATGCAGAAAACCCCGGCGGCGGAAATCACCCCGCGGGTTCTGGATGCCTTAAAGATGGTGCAGCTGGAAGACTTTGCCCAGCGCAAACCGCACCAGCTCTCCGGCGGCCAGCAGCAGCGCGTGGCCATCGCCCGCGCGGTGGTTAACAAACCGCGCCTGCTGCTGCTCGATGAATCCCTTTCGGCGCTGGATTACAAGTTGCGCAAGCAGATGCAGAACGAACTGAAAGCGCTGCAGCGTAAGCTCGGGATCACCTTCGTCTTCGTGACCCACGATCAGGAAGAGGCCCTGACCATGTCCGATCGCATCGTGGTCATGCGCGATGGCAAAATCGAACAGGACGGCACCCCGCGAGAGATCTACGAAGAGCCGAAAAACCTGTTCGTCGCCAGCTTTATCGGCGAGATCAATATCTTCGACGCCACCGTGATCGAGCGCCTCGACGAGCAGCGCGTGCGCGCCAACGTCGAAGGACGTGAGTGCAATATCACCGTCAATTTTGCCGTGGAGGCCGGCCAGCGTCTGCACGTCCTGCTGCGCCCGGAAGATCTGCGCGTCGATGAGATCCACCACAACAGCGACGCCGACGGCCTGATCGGCTATGTGCGAGAGCGTAACTATAAGGGGATGACCCTTGAGTCGGTGGTCGAGCTGGAAAACGGCAAAATGGTGATGGTCAGCGAGTTCTTTAACGAAGACGACCCGGATTTCGACCACTCTCTTGACCAGAAAATGTCTATCAATTGGGTGGAGAGCTGGGAGGTGGTGCTGGCCGATGAAGAACTCCAGTAAATTCCAGAATGTGGTGATCGCCACCATCGTCGGTTGGCTGGTGCTGTTTGTCTTCCTGCCCAACCTGATGATCATCGCCACCAGCTTTCTGACCCGCGACGACGCCAACTTCGTCAAGCTGGTCTTCACGCTGGACAACTACTCGCGGCTGCTGGATCCGCTCTACTACGACGTGCTGCTGCATTCGCTGAACATGGCGCTGCTGGCGACCCTCGCCTGCCTGGCGCTGGGCTACCCGTTTGCGTGGTTCCTCGCCCGGCTGCCGCAGAAGGTGCGCCCCCTGCTGCTGTTTCTGCTGATCGTTCCCTTCTGGACCAACTCGTTGATCCGTATTTACGGGCTGAAGATTTTCCTCAGTACCAAAGGCTATCTGAACGAGTTCCTGCTGTGGTTAGGGGTGATCGACACGCCGATACGCATTATGTTCACCCCCTCGGCGGTGATTATCGGCCTGGTATATATCCTGCTGCCGTTTATGGTGATGCCGCTCTACTCCAGCATTGAGAAACTGGATCGCCCGCTGCTGGAAGCGGCGAAAGATCTCGGCGCCAGCAAGCTGCAGACCTTTATCCGCATTATCATCCCGCTGACCATGCCGGGGATCATCGCCGGCTGTCTGCTGGTGATGCTGCCGGCGATGGGGCTGTTCTACGTTTCCGACCTGATGGGCGGCGCCAAGAACCTGCTGATCGGCAACGTGATCAAGAGTCAGTTCCTGAATATTCGCGACTGGCCGTTCGGCGCGGCTACCAGCATTACCTTAACCCTGGTGATGGGCCTGATGCTGTTGATTTACTGGCGCGCGGCGCGCCTGCTGAATAAAAAGGTGGAGCTGGAATGATCGGTCGACTGCTGCGCGGCGGCTTTATGACCGCCATCTACGCGTATCTCTACATCCCTATTATTATTCTGATCGTTAACTCGTTTAACCGGTCGCGCTTTGGTATCAACTGGCAGGGGTTCACCACCGACTGGTATAGCCTGCTGATGAACAACGATAGCCTGCTGCAGGCCGCCCAGCATTCCCTGACCATGGCGGTGCTGTCGGCAACCTTCGCCACCCTTATCGGCTCGCTGACCGCCGTGGCGCTGTACCGCTACCGCTTTCGCGGCAAGCCGTTCGTCAGCGGCATGCTGTTTGTGGTGATGATGTCGCCCGATATTGTCATGGCCATCTCCCTGCTGGTGCTGTTTATGCTGATCGGTATTCAGCTTGGTTTCTGGTCGCTGCTGTTTTCGCATATCACCTTCTGCCTGCCGTTTGTGGTGGTCACGGTGTTCTCCCGACTGAAAGGCTTTGATGTGCGGATGCTGGAGGCAGCGAAAGATCTGGGCGCCAGCGAGATGACCATCCTGCGCAAAATCATCCTGCCGCTGGCCCTGCCGGCGGTCGCCGCCGGGTGGTTGCTGAGCTTCACGTTGTCGATGGATGACGTGGTGGTCTCTTCGTTCGTGACCGGTCCGGGATATGAAATTCTGCCGCTGAAGATCTATTCGATGGTCAAGGTTGGCGTTTCGCCTGAGGTGAACGCCCTGGCCACGATTCTGTTGGTTCTGTCGCTGGTGATGGTCATCGCCAGTCAGTTAATTGCACGTGATAAAACTCAGGGGACGTTAAAATGAAAAAATGGTCACGCCACCTGCTCGCAGCCGGCGCTCTGGCAATCGGCATGAGCGCCGCGCACGCGGACGATAGCAAAACGCTCTATTTTTATAACTGGACCGAATACGTACCGCCGGGCCTGCTGGAGCAGTTCACCAAAGAGACCGGCATCAAGGTCATCTATTCGACCTACGAGTCGAACGAAACCATGTATGCCAAGCTCAAGACCTATAAAGACGGCGCGTACGACCTGGTCGTCCCGTCGACCTACTTCGTCGACAAGATGCGTAAAGAAGGGATGCTGCAGAAGATCGATAAGAGTAAGCTGACTAACTTCAGCAACCTCGATCCGCAGATGCTGAACAAACCGTTCGATCCGAATAACGACTACTCCATTCCCTATATCTGGGGGGCGACGGCTATCGGCGTCAACAGCGATGCGATTGATCCGAAAACCATCACCAGCTGGGCCGACCTGTGGAAGTCGGAATACAAAAGCAGCCTGCTGCTGACCGACGACGCGCGCGAAGTGTTCCAGATGGCGCTGCGTAAGCTGGGCTATTCCGGCAACACCACCGACCCGAAAGAGATTGAAGCCGCCTATAACGAGCTGAAAAAGTTAATGCCTAACGTCGCGGCGTTTAACTCCGATAACCCGGCGAACCCGTATATGGAAGGCGAAGTGAACCTCGGAATGGTATGGAACGGCTCGGCTTACGTCGCACGCCAGGCCGGTACCCCGCTGGAGGTGATCTGGCCGAAAGAAGGCGGCATCTTCTGGATGGACAGCCTGTCGATCCCGGCGAATGCCAAAAACGTCGACGGCGCGCTGAAGCTGATTAACTTCCTGCTGCGCCCGGATGTCGCCAAACAGGTCGCGGAAACCATCGGCTACCCCACGCCAAACCTGGCGGCGCGCAAAATGCTCAGCCCGGCAGTGGCCAACGATAAATCGCTCTATCCGGACGCTGCGACCATTGAGAAAGGCGAATGGCAGAATGACGTCGGCAGCGCCAGCGCCATTTATGAAGAGTATTACCAGAAGCTGAAAGCGGGCCGCTAATCCCGCAGGGCGGAACCGCGGTTCCGCCTTTTTTTGCTCTCACCTTAGCCCCTCAGCGCGCGCCAGAGGATCGCCGGCAGCTTGCGCCAGCGCGGCCGATGATAAAAATCCACCAGCTTCTGCGCCACCGCTTCCTGCCCCCGGTGGGTAATAAACCAGGGCGGCAGGGGCATCAGCGTCAGTTCGCCATGCCACAGACTGCGCGGAAACGGCCGAAACGGCGCCTCAATCACCGTGCGCTCGGTTTTCTCCAGCATAAAGCTGTTATGCACCTTGCCCCGCCCGCTCTGAATATCGTCGAGCGTGTGGCCGGGAAACGCGCCCCACGGGCAAGAGGCCAACAGGAAGGCCACCCCGCTCCAGCAGTTGATCGCCACCGTGCCGTAGCGCAGCTCAGCGATTAACGCGTTAAAACGCTTACGTCCAATCGCTTTGCGGGTGCGCGGATGGATCACAATATTGGCCCCCAGCGTGCCCTGCAGCCGCTGATTCGCATAGCCGATCGCCTGGCGCAGAAAACTTTCCGCACTGTCGGCCTCAAGACGAGTGACCGACAGCCCCGGGCCAAAGACCTCCTGCTGACAGAGCGCCGGGTCATCGTCGGTGTTCGCCACAATCAACGGCAGCGCGTCGCCGCGCGCTATCTCCAGCGGCTGGCGGGCGCGCAGGCGAAAGTCGGTTAGCCGTTTTTCAGCGCCGGGGTAGTAGTCCGGGCGGGTATTCGCGGCGATCAGTCGGTACAGCTGATTCAGCAAGCCCGTCGCTGGCTCCCAGCCCTGCTGCAGGATCAGCACCTGGCTGGCCACGCAGTTAAACCCGCCGTTGTTCATCTTCTGCGTCGCCAGCTGCTGCGCCTGAAAAGCGATATCCGCCTCGCTCCACGGCCCGGGTACGATAATGGTAGGGCTGACGCCGCCCAGCTCCGAAGTCACCCGACGCGGGTTCAGCGGCGTCCCGGCGGCCCGACGCTGGCGAGCCGCTTCACCGTCGCCCCAGACGATGACGTCATGGGTCTCGCGAGAGCCGGTGATATGGATCTCATCGACAGCGGGATGGCTGGTCAGCCATGCTCCCGCCTGGGCGTCGCCGGTGACGATGCGGAGCGCATCCATGGCAATCAGCGGTGCCAGGGCCTGGGCCAGCAGATCGTGCAGATAATCATTCACCGGGTTGAGCTTCAGCAGGCAGACCTGATTTTCAATAAACAGCTTGTGTAGCACATCCAGTGGCGCAATCGAGGCCACATTGCCGGCGCCAAGCACCAGCGCCAGCTTGCCCTGCCGCGCGGCCGGCGGGATGTCGTATGCCCGCGCCGCATAGCGGTCAAGATGGGCCCGGGTGACGCCTGGCTGCATCCATATCTCAGCGCGAACCCCAGACAGCAACAGTCGATCCCAGAGCGTGCCGGGCACCACCCGCAGCGCCAGGCGGCCGTCCGCCAGCGTCCGCAGCGGGATCCGCCGCAGAAAGGTCTTCTCTTCCAGCTGCTCCAGGGTGGCGATGAGCCCGTTGCAGCCGACCATTAGCGCGCAGGGGCCCGCCAGCCACTCCTCCCCCGCCAGCGGATCGCCCGCCGGCAGCCCTTTGGCCGCCGCCGCGGCGGCCACCCACGCCGGGGCAATACCAGCCAGGGCATCCTTGATCTGGCGCAGCAGCGCCAGACGACGGTTCACCGAGGTTTCCGCCCAACGCTGGCGCGCCGCCGACAAGGCGTACAGGGCAGCATCATACTGAGAGCAGGTCGTCAGACCGGGTCGCGCATGGCTCATTTTCCCTCACTCATTAAAATCTCTCCGTAGGCCTGGCGCAGTTGATTTTTGAGCACCTTACCCGTGGCGCTGACCGGTAGCGCGTCGACAAATATCACCCGGTCCGGGATCTGCCACTTTGGTACCCGCGTCTCAAACCAGGTCAGCAGATCGGTCTCTTCCACTTCGCCCCCTTCCGCGCGAACGCACAGCAGCACCGGCCGCTCGTCCCAGCGCGGATGACGGGCGGCGATGGCCGCCGCGCTGCGCACCGCCGGATGCGCGATGGCGATATTCTCCAGCTCAACGGTGGAGATCCACTCGCCACCGGACTTGATAATATCCTTTGCCCGATCGCAGATCACCAGATAACCATTGGCGTCGAGCGTACCGATATCGCCGGTATCAAACCAGCCTCCCGCGGTCAGGGCGCTCGCGTCCTGACCATAGTACTGCTCCACCACCCAGTGCCCTCTGACCTGCAGATACCCCTGACTTTGACCATCCCGGGGCAACGGTTCGCCATCCACGTCCACTACCTGCAGTTCGATGCCGAATATGGGCCGCCCCTGACCGGCGCGCTGCTTTTGCTGCTCCTGTGCCGGGAGCGCGTCATGTTTGCTCAACGGCGTGTTGATGGTGCCGATAGGCGATGTTTCGGTCATTCCCCAGGCGTGGGTCAGTTCAATGCCGTAATCACGCTGAAAGGCCTCGGCCATCGACGGCGGCAGCGCGGAGCCGCCAACCAGTGCACGTTTAAATTCAGGCAGCCGGACCTCTGTCCGGCGCATCGCCGCCAGCAAGCCGGCCCAGATCACCGGCACGCCAAACCCCACCGTTACCTTCTCGGCGGCCAGCAGCTGCAGCAGGCTGTCGCCATCGAGGTGCGGCCCCGGCAGCACCAGCCGCGCGCCGACCATGGCGGCGATAAACGGCGTCCCCCACGCGTTGACATGGAACATCGGCACCACCGGCAACAGGCTGTCCTTCGCCGATATGCCGGCGGCGTCCGGCTGGTTGCCGCTCAGGGCGTGCAGGACCAGCGAACGATGGGTATTCAACACCCCTTTCGGCCGGCCGGTAGTTCCCGAGGTGTAGCAGAGCGAAGCTGGGGTCAGTTCATTGAGCTGCGGCCAGCGATAGTCTACTGTCCCCTGCTGCAACAGATCGTCAAAAAACAGCAATGAGGGCAACTGGCTGAGCGCCGCTTCGCTGCGGGGTTCCATCAGCACGATGTGTTTCACCGTCGGCAGCTGCGGCAGCAGCTGCGCCACCAGTGGCAGAAAGGTCTGGTCAAAAAACAGCACTTCGTCGGCAGCGTCGTTGAGGATATACCGCAGATGGTCAACCGACAGCCGCGGGTTGACAGTGTGTGTCACCCAGCCGCCGGAGGCGACGGCAAAATAGATCTCCAGGTGGCGGCGATTGTTCCATGCCAGGGTAGCGCAGCGGGCGCCTGGCGGCAGCCCCAGCGACGCCAGCGCCGACGCCAGCCGCTGAGCGCGGCTGGCCACCTCCCCCCAGCTGCTGCGCTCCTGCTCACCGCCAGTACTCACCGAGACAATCTCGGTCTCGCTGTGATATTGCGCCGCATGGCCGAGCAGCGCGGCAGTGGTGAGATCCTGATAAATCATCGGTGACGGCATTACGGGGTCTCCTTTACAGACTTCCGGCAGGGAACAGGGTCGCGGCGCGATCGTGCGAGCGCCTATTGAATCTGGTCTACATTTGCCGGTCTGCACAAAAAAACGTACAGAAATCAGCGGTCACGCACAAAATAGAGTAAGAAATGATTCAGGAGGAAAAAGACGAAATCATAACAGGCAGGTCATTGCTTAGGGCGGCTATCGCCCGGCAGCGGGCCGGGCGATAGCAGTGGGGATTTACAGCAGCGCTTTCGCTTTAGCGACCACGTTGTCGACGGTGAAGCCGAACTCTTCGAACAGCTGCTCAGCCGGCGCAGACTCACCGAAGGTGGTCATGCCAACGATAGCGCCGTTCAGGCCAACGTATTTGAACCAGTAGTCCGCGATACCGGCTTCTACCGCGACGCGGGCAGAAACGGCTTTCGGCAGTACGGATTCGCGATAAGCGGCATCCTGCTTGTCGAACGCGTCGGTGGACGGCATGGAGACCACGCGCGCCTTCACGCCTTCGGCAGTCAGTTTGTCCCACGCGGCCACTGCCAGCTCCACTTCGGAACCGGTGGCGATGAAGATCAGCTCCGGCTGGCCGGCACAATCTTTCAGCACGTAACCGCCGCGAGCGACGTTTGCCAGCTGCTCTGCGGTACGCTCCTGCTGCGCCAGGTTCTGACGGGAGAGGATCAGCGCGGTCGGGCCGTCCTGACGCTCTACGCCATATTTCCACGCAATCGCGGATTCAACCTGGTCACACGGACGCCAGGTGGACATGTTCGGCGTCACGCGCAGGGAAGCCACCTGCTCTACCGGCTGATGAGTCGGGCCGTCTTCACCCAGACCGATGGAGTCGTGGGTGTAGACCATCACCTGACGCTGTTTCATCAGCGCGGCCATACGTACCGCATTACGCGCGTATTCCACGAACATCAGGAAGGTGGAGG